>CAZKGB010000049.1:0-5961 GCA_964551935.1 uncultured Lentimicrobiaceae bacterium
CCAATGCTGTTTATTAAACAACAGTGGCAGGAGAAATGATAATATTTATTTGTTTTTTTTGGCCCAGCTGTCGCGTAAGGGTACTGTTCGGTTAAAGACTAGCTTGTTGGAATTACTATCGGGATCGACACAAAAATAACCCAGTCGCTGGAACTGAAACTTATCACCGGGTTTGGCTGTACTCAGCCACGGTTCAAGTTTACAGTTATTTAACACTTTTAGTGAATCGGGGTTTAAAAATTCTTTAAAGTCTATATCTTTATGACCATCGGGGTCTTCGTCAACAAAAAGTCTGTCGTAAAGCCTGACATCGGCATCCATGGCATGTTTGGCTGAAACCCAGTGGAGGGTTCCTTTTACTTTTCTGCTCACGCCGCTGCCGCTCTTACTCTCCGGATCGTAAGTACAGTAAATTTCGGTAATGTTTCCGTTGGTGTCTTTTTGATAATCTTCACATTTAATAATGTAGGCTCCTTTTAAGCGCACTTCGCGGCCGGGACCCATTCGGAAGAATTTTTTTGGAGGGTCTTCCATAAAGTCATCTCGCTCGATGTAAATTTCGCGGCTGAAAGGAATTTCCCTGCTGGCTGAGTTTTCATCTTCAGGGTTGTTTATCAGCTCTACCTTTTCCGTTTTTTCTTCGGGATAATTCGTTATAATAACTTTAACAGGGTTTAATACACCCATTACACGGGTAGTAATTTTGTTAAGATGTTCGCGAACCGAGAACTCCAGCAAACCCACATCAATTACATTATCGCGTTTGGCCACGCCTATTCTGTCGGCAAAATTACGAATCGATTCGGGGGTGTAGCCTCTTCGCCGTAAACCTGAAATGGTAGGCATTCGCGGGTCATCCCAACCGTTTACAACACCTTCTTCAACCAGTTGTAGCAACTTGCGCTTGCTCATCACGGTATAGCTCAGGTTAAGACGGGCAAATTCAATTTGGCGCGGACGGTATTCGCCTTCCACTATCTGATCTAAAAACCAATCGTACAGCGGACGGTGGATTTCGAATTCCAACGTACAGAGCGAGTGGGTGATACCTTCGATAAAATCCGACTGTCCGTGAGCCCAGTCGTACATGGGATAGATGTTCCACTTGTTTCCGGTGCGATGGTGTTCACTGTGTAAAATACGATACATGATGGGGTCGCGCATGTGCATATTGGGAGAGGTCATATCAACTTTTGCACGTAGCACTTTAGAGCCATCATCAAACTCACCGTTTTTCATCTTTTCAAACAGTTCAAGACTTTCCGCAACAGGGCGGTTGCGATAGGGGCTTTCGGTGCCCGGACGGGTGGGAACTCCCTTTTGTTCACTGATAACTTCCTGCGATTGTTCATCTACGTAAGCTTTACCCTCTTTGATAAGTTTAACAGCCCATTCATATAACCGGTCAAAATAGTCGGAGGCGTAATAGGGGCCTTCATCCCAGTTAAAACCCAGCCATTGGATGTCTTCCTTAATAGAATTAATATACTCCACATCCTCCTTAACAGGGTTGGTATCATCAAAACGAAGGTTGCATTTTCCGTTGTATTCTTGTGCCAATCCAAAGTTCAGGCAAATGGATTTTGCATGCCCGATGTGCAAGTACCCGTTAGGTTCGGGGGGAAAACGTAAATGTATTTTACTGTCGTGTTTCTTGTTTTTGATATCCTCTTCAATAATGGATTCAATAAAGTTCAACGATTTTTTTTCTTTTTCAGGAGTTTCCATCATGTATATTAAAATGTTAAGCCTGCAAAATTAGTCAGAATTACCGGATGTGCAGATATTAATGATAGATTTAAGTGCTATTGTGCTTCTGTTTTAAAAATTATTTAGCAATCCTTTTTTGCCATGCATCATTGAGTTAAGACAAAACATGTATTTTTGGCTGCCAACAAAAACCTTGCTTATGCTTAAAAAAATACCACATACCTACGTTATTATATTTAGTATTATCGTTTTATCGGCCATTATGACCTGGTTTATTCCGGGTGGTGAGTATAGCCGGCACCGGCTTAAAGTAAACGGGGTGGAACGAACGGTTATAGAAAAGGGGTCGTTTCATTATGTAGAAAACCAACCGCAAACATGGCAGGTCTTTACTGCTTTTTTTAAAGGTTTTGAACGACAGGCGGGTATCGTTGCTTTTATTTTAATGATAGGAGGTGCTTTTTGGATTGTAAATTCCAGCAAAGCTATCGACATAGGAATTATCTCGTTTTTAAAGTACACCAAAAAACTGGAGCGAAACCGTGCGTTAAAAAAGATAGGTGTTAACAACATTGTAATAACCCTTGTTATGCTGTTGTTTAGTGTTTTTGGCGCGGTGTTCGGCATGAGTGAGGAGACCATTGCTTTTATAATTATCGTGGTGCCGTTGGCTATATCGATGGGTTACGATTCAATTGTGGGCGTGAGTATGGTTTTCGTGGCAGCCGGGTTGGGTTTTGCAGGAGCCGTACTCAATCCGTTTACCATTGGTATTGCACAGGGAATTGCCGATTTACCCTTGTTTTCGGGTTTTGGTTACCGCGTATTCAGCTGGATAGTCATCAATATTGTTGGTATATCGTGGGTGCTTTGGTATGCTTCCCGGATAAAAAAGAATCCCCAAAAATCGCCGGTTTACGAAGACGATGCTTATTGGCGCAAACATGTTGAGATTAATCAGCAGGACATCACTTATCACACTCCTAAAGCAGCCTGGGTAATTTATATTTTGATTTCCGTTGCTCTTGGTTTGTTTGCGGTGTTCTATCCTGAAACTACCATGAAAATCGGTAATGCGCAGGAAACGTTACCTATGGTTCCGGTATCATCGGCTCTGTTTATTGTTTTAGGCGGGTTAAGTTTGCGCAAATCGGTTCACTTTTTTATTTTGAACCTTCTGGGCTTTACCATTGTTTACCTGATTGTTGGTGTAATGGGGTACTCGTGGTACATCGAAGAGATTGCCGGCCTGTTTTTTACCTTGGGTCTATTATCCGGTATTGCCATGAATTACGATGGTAACCGAATTACCAGACTGTTTATTGAAGGGGCATCCGATATTCTTTCGGCGGCACTTGTGGTGGGACTTGCCGGCGGTATTTTGGTCATTTTAGAGGATGGACGGATTATTGATACCATTTTACACGGGGTGGCCGGCTCGATGTCGGATTTGGGAAAGTTTGGAACGGTTTCGGTGATGTATCTTATACAGACGGGCATCAACATTATTATCCCTTCGGGTTCGGCCAAAGCGGCCCTCACCATGCCGGTGATGGCTCCTTTTTCGGATTTGGTTAACTTGTCGCGGCAGGCAACCGTGATGGCTTTTCAGTTTGGAGACGGGTTTACCAACATGATTACTCCAACATCAGGAGTTTTAATCGGCGTGTTGGGAGTTGCTCGGATTCCGTATGATAAGTGGGTAAAGTGGATTATACCTTTTATGATTGTACTGATGATATTGGGATGGTTGTTGCTGATTCCGACGGTTACTGTTCCGCTGGACGGTTTTTAGCCCTTTAACACCTGTTTTAGTACATTGATAAGGTTTGATATTTTTATGGGTTTGGTAACATATCCGTCAAAATTTATTTTGTTTAGCTCTTTTAAGTCGGCATGAACAGTATAGGCTGTTTGTGCTACTACAGGAATTCCGGGAAATTTTCGTTTAATTTCTGCCACGGCTTCATAACCATCCATTACAGGCATTTTTAAATCCATTAATATAACATCAACGGCAGGCTCTCTGTTGAGTATTTCAAGAGCCTCTTTCCCGTTCCATGCGTGAAGTAACGTGGTTTCAAATCTGGACAAAATGGATTCTAATAACAGATAGTTCAAATCGTTGTCTTCGGCAATTAAGATGGTTTTTTTATTGATGTTTCCGGTGGGCTTTTTGTCGTCATTCGGATTTTTCGGCTGGGTAGCTTCTATGGGAATGGTAAAGGAAACAGAAGTTCCTTTATTTTGTTCCGACTTGAGTGAAATATCACCACCCAACAGTTTTATGTATGCTTTGGTTAGCGACAAGCCAACCCCAACGCCACCAAAACGTTTCGCGGTACCGGTTTCAACCTGATGGTATGGGTCAAAAACTTTTTCTTGTAAATTGGTTGGAATGCCAATACCCGAATCTTCAACCTGAAAAAACAACCGGTTGTGTTCATCCTTTTTTAGGGTAATAACAATTTGTCCGGAATAGGAAAATTTTATGGCATTATCGATAAGATGCCAAACGATACGTTCAAATTTATAATCATCGGTTATTATTTCGGCATCGGCTCTGCTAATGGTGTTGTGAAACCGGATTTCAAGACTTTTTTGTTCCACGAAATCGCTGAAACTGTTAATAATATTGTTAATAGTGTCAACAACATTTACTATTGATTTGGTTACTTCGGTTTGATGGCTGTGGACTTTTGAGATTTCAACAGTATCATTTACTATATGTAGGAGTTGTTTGCAGCTTTGGTTGATAAGACCGGCATACTCTTCCTGAATATCAGGCGACAGGTTTGGTTCGGTAAGAAAGGAAGAAAAACCGATAATACCATTCATGGGTGTTCTGAATTCGTGTGAAACGTTATTTAAAAATGCGGTTTTTAACCGGTCGCTCTCTTCGGCTTTTTCTTTTGCTTTTACCAGATCGGCTGTACGCTTTTGAACAATTTCTTCAAGGTGGTTTTTGTGCTGTAATAATTCATCCGAACGTTTTTTTATTTCAACGTTTTGTTTTGAAATTAACTCTTGTTGTTCCAGAATCTCATTATTTTTTTGGATTAACAAATCGTTGGCTTTTTTCTTTTCTCTGTATAGCTTGACGAAAAGTAATATGATTAGAAAAGCAACAAGCAAACCGGTAATAAGAATATATTTTAAAGTTCTTTGAAACTTCAGTTCTTTGGCCAGTATTTCTTCTTTCTTTTTCTGATTTAACCTCTCTGCTTCTTTCTCTTTTTCGTATTTATATTGGTATTCGATCTTGGCTAATTTTCTCACGTTGTTTTTGTTGAAAATACTGTCGTTAAGGTTTTTATATTTAACATGGTAGTTGTAAGCATCTTTATATAAGCCTAATTTAGCAAAACTTGTTGCCAGAATTTTGGTTGTGTTTTTTAATAGTTCTTTATCACCTATAATATCAGCAATCAGATAAGCCTTTTTAGCGTAAATATTTGCTTTTTTGGGTTTGTTTAACGACAGGTATAATAAACTGAGTTCTTTATAATTATTGGCCTCAATGCTTTTATTTTCTATTTCAACACTTAATTTGAGCGATTTTTGAAGATACTCTTTTGCTTTGTCGTAGTTTTCTTGAACCCGATAAGTTTTACCTATATTAAAGTACGACCAGGCAATGCCGCTATTATTCTTGGTCTTTTTATATATATCAAGCGACTTTTGGAAATACTCTAATGCTTTTGAATACATCCTTTGAGAGAAGTAATTAATTCCAATATTGTGATAGGTATCGGAAATACCCATTATATCATTTGTTTTCTGAAAATACTCCAGTGCTTTTAAATAGTATTTAAGTGCATTAGGATAGTTTTCCTGAATGTCGTAAACAACACCGATGTTGCTATAGGATCCGGCGATTCCCGCTGTGTTGTTAAGCTCTTTTTCGATGGTTAACGATTTTTGAAAGTATTCCAGTGCTTTGGGATAGTTTCCTTCAATTTTATAAATGGCCCCTATGTTGTTATAGGTGTCGGATAATCCCGATTTATTACCCAACAGTTTATTGGTCTGTAACGATTTTTTAAAGCATTCAATGGCTTTAGCGTATTCCGATTTCATGTAGTAGCATGCTCCAAGAGTATTTTGTGCTTTGGCCTGGCCTTTTACATAATTTAGTTTTTTGGAGAGGAGGTTTGCTTTAGTGGCGTACTTTAAAGTGCTGTCAATATCTACGGCAAACAGCCTACTACTTAATTTTAAAAGTATTTTTACCCGATTCGTGTCGCTCTT
>CAZKGB010000049.1:6061-11135 GCA_964551935.1 uncultured Lentimicrobiaceae bacterium
AAAAATAACGAGTGTAAATGTAAGATGATTTAAATCAGATTCAAAATTATCGGGGTGTTATTTTTGTAAAAGCTAAA
Organism: uncultured Lentimicrobiaceae bacterium; assembly: GCA_964551935.1. Classification (GTDB taxonomy): domain Bacteria; phylum Bacteroidota; class Bacteroidia; order Bacteroidales; family F082; genus B16-G9. The sequence continues at coordinate 6,139 of CAZKGB010000049.1, forward strand.
ATATCTGTTACATCCATTTCTTTTTACGGAAATAATATACCAGCAGGGCAGCGGCCAAAACCATAATACCCATCAGAATCCAAAAAGCAAAAACATTTTCCTGTAGCGGCAAAAAAACATTCATTCCGTATAAGCTGGTTATAAACGTTAACGGCAGGATGATGGATGAAATCAAGGTAAGAATTTTCATGATTTCGTTGGTTTTGTTGGTCTGCATGGAGTCGAAAGTAACCGAAAGGCCTTCAATTAAATCGGCATAATCTTCGGTCATGTCCCAAATTTTGTTGTAGTAGTCGAGGATGTTACCCCAGTAGTCTTCCATATTGTCGGCGTATCCCTTGATGCCCCCCGATTCAAATTTGTTAAAAACTCTGAGTTGAGGTTTAAACATAGTGTTTAACACGATAATGTTTTTTCGGGTAATCGACATGCGTTCGATAATCCGTTCCGGGTGAATATTAAATAGTTCGCGGTTGAGCAGTTCCAGTTCCAGCCCCATTTTTCTCATAATAAAAATCGATTCGGTCATCAACCGTTCAAGGATGGCGTAAAGAAGGGCATCGGAGGTAGCTACTTCAAAATCTTCATCATTTTTTTCCTGCTCTTGTGCCTCTTTATATAATTTATCGATAACCCAATGTGATTTTCCGATGGAAATAATATAATCTTCACCCCAGAAGAGCTTCACCTCTTTGGGTTTGATAAAACGGTTTTGACTGTCAAATTTGGGAAAGTGAAGGATAAGAAAGTAGTAGTCGTCGTAAACGTCGATTTTTGGCCGCTGGTTTGTTTGGCGGCAGTCTTCGATGTCGAGTGGATGAAAATGAAAATTGTTGAGTAAATAGTCAAAATCCTCCTCGGTAGGACTACTAACGTGGTGCCATTTAAGCCTTCCTCCTAATTTTACAGTTTCTATCATAGGTTGATCTCCTATGTTTAAAGGAATATTGTTTTTAGCAATATTTCAACATTAATGTTTCTTTATCTGCTGTCAAAAGTAGTGAAAAGTAAGTAAAGCAGGCAGGGGCCGGATTAAAAAACTTTTGTTCCATTTATTTTATCAGCTAATCTTTTGCAAATGAAGCATCGGGCTGCTCTATTTTTACAATTCCATGATTTCGGGTTCCGAGCCAAACATTGTCGTGGTTATCGATGGTAATTCCGGTTATCCAGTCTTCAGGTAAGCCGTTATTGCTGGTGTAAGATTTCCAGGTACTGCCATCGTATTCGGAAACACCGCTTTTTGTTCCAAACCAAAAATGGCCTTTCGAATCTTGTGCAATATGCTCAACACGATTGTTTATCAACCCGTCATCAGTGGTAAGGGTAACAATCGAATCTCCTTCAAAGTGTAAAACGCCTCCTAACGTACCCATCCATAATTGGTTATTATTGTCGGCAAAGAGAGTGAAAATATAATCGTTTAAGGCATTGTTTACCAGATAACTCTCCCATTTTCCCTGAAAATATTTCGATAATCCGTATTCGGTACCAAACCATTTGTTGTTGTTTCCGTCAACAACTACACTTTTTACAATATTGTGAATAAGAGTTGTGTCCGATTCTTTATTAAAATAGTGCCATTCTCCCTGACTGGTGAGCATGGAAACGCCGTTTCCGGTAGCAAACCAAACATTGTTAGGGCTTTCATAAGCTATATCGTAAACCAAGTTGTAGCCAAGTCCGTTTTCAGTGGTGTAATTTGTCCAGGAAACGCCGTCATACATTGAAACACCAAAATTGGTAGCAAACCAAACCTGTCCGTTGTTTGCTATGGTTAAGTTGTTAACCTGATGGTATATCAGTCCGTTACTTTTAGTAAAGTTGGTAAAGGCAGAGCCGTCAAACACCGAAGCGCCATAGTAAGTACCAATCCAAATATTACCTTCGTTATCAGCCTTGATGGATGAAATTTCGTTGCTAATCAGATTGTTTTTATCGGTATAGAAGGTAAAAGTGGGTTTATTAGGTGGCGGGGTTGTTTTATTGCATCGGATAAACAAAACCGAAAGCAATAATAATAAAACCGGTATGGAAACAAACCGCGACAAAATCAGGTAATGTTTAAGTTCATCTTAATTCGTGAAACGACCATATCGATGGCAACTCTGTTTTTACCTCCCTGCGGGATGATAACATCGGCATACCGTTTGGTCGGTTCGATAAATTGCTGGTGCATGGGCTTTACAAACCGGTCGTAATGGTTGAGAGCATCGTTGTAGTTACGGCCTCTTTCCTGAATGTCGCGCCGGATAATGCGCATCAGCCTGTCGTCGCCGTCGGTATCAACAAAAAGTTTGATATCGAGCATGTTTCTGAGTACCTCGTTGGTGAAGATTAAAATACCTTCTACAATAATTACGGGATGTGGGTCAACGGGGATATTCTCTTTTGCCCGGGCACAGGTTACGTATGAGTAAATGGGCATGGGAATGGTTTTGCCCTTTTGTAACTGGTTAACATGATTGATTAGTAAATCAAACTCGATAGAATTGGGGTGGTCAAAATTAATCTTCTCTTTTTCTTCCTGCGAGAGATGCCCGTTATCGTAATAATACGAATCTTGTGAAACCACGGCAACGGCATGACTGGGAAGCTCTTCTACAATTTTTTTAACAACGGTTGTTTTTCCGGAGCCGCTACCCCCTGCAATTCCAATAATGAGCATGACTGATGTTTAAATGTTTTGTCAAATATATAAAAAAGTCGTTTAGTTGAAATGATGACACGGAACGATTCGCCGTTAAGGGTTGTATCCTTGCCCTGTCTATTTTAAACTCCACTTTGCACCCTCCTTGGTGTCTTTTATTATGATACCCAACTTGGTAAGATCGTCGCGGATTTTATCGGCAGTGGCGTAATCTTTGTTTTGTTTGGCATTTTGACGGATGGACAGGATGGTCTCCATCAGATAGTCAATTACCTGATCGTTTCCACCGGTGGCTTTTTCGTCGCGCATACCCAACAGCTCAAAAATAAAGGTGTTAAGGAACGTTTTAAGAAAATCGATATCCTCTTGCGAGAGTTTCTCTTTGCCATCGTTAACCTGATTAATAATTTTTGCCACTTCAAACAGATGAGCAATCACCATGGGAGTGTTGAGGTCGTCGTTCATGGCTTCGTAGCATTTGGTTTCGTACTGACGGACATCAATACTACTCTCGGCTGATGCTTTTAACTCGTTAAGCAAGTGCCACGCATCCAGCAAACGGTTTAGCCCTTTTTCGGCTGCCACCAAAGCCTCGTTGCTAAAATCGAGGGTGCTGCGATAGTGTGCCTGCAGTATAAAAAACCGGATAACCATGGGGCTGTAGGCTCGGTTGAGTGATTCGTGACTACCGGTAAAGAATTCATCCAACGTAATAAAGTTGTTGAGCGATTTACCCATCTTCTGCCCGTTAACGGTAATCATGTTGTTATGCATCCAGTATTTTACCGGATCGTGGCCGTTGGCGGCGTTGGCTTGAGCAATTTCCGATTCGTGATGCGGGAAGAGTAAATCCATTCCTCCCCCGTGAATATCAAATGTTTCGCCCAGGTATTTTTTGCCCATGGCCGAGCACTCCAGGTGCCAGCCCGGGTACCCTTCGCTCCAGGGCGACGGCCAGTGCATGATGTGGGTGGGGTCGGCCTTTTTCCACAGGGCAAAGTCGAAACTGTTTTTCTTTTCTTCCTGTCCGGCAAGTTCGCGGGTGTTTTCAATAAGCTCTTCGATTTTCCGTCCCGAAAGTTTTCCGTAGTGATATTTTTTGTTGTATTTCTCCACATCAAAATAAATCGACCCTTCCGATTCGTAGGCATAACCATTCTTCAGAATTTTTTTCACCATCTCCATCTGCTCGATAATGTGGCCCGATGCCGTGGGTTCGATACTTGGATGCAGCGTGTTAAGCTGATCCATGTTGGCATGGTAGCGGTCGGAGTAGTATTTAACTATTTCCATGGGTTCAACCTCTTCCAAACGGGCTTTTTTCTGAATTTTGTCTTCTCCCGAATCGGCATCGTTAACAAGATGACCCACGTCGGTGATGTTACGAACGTATCTTACTTTGTAGCCAAGGTGTTTGAGATATCGAAATAAAATATCAAAGGTAACAGCCGGCCGGGCATGTCCCAGATGGGCATCGCCGTAAACGGTGGGTCCGCAAACGTACATTCCCACGTGAGGCGGTTGGATGGGTTGAAAAAGCTCCTTTTTTCGTGAAAGGGTATTATAAATTTGCAGCTTGTGTTCCATAACATTCATTATTAGGCTGCAAAATTAGTAAAGGTATTGGATTAATTATGTTTGGAGCGGGGTAAAGTTAACAACGTTGTGTTTTGCCGGGAGGAAACACTGCTGCCCGGGAGCCGGGGTTGTGTAGTATTAGCCTGTCTGGTCGAAACGGGCTTGCGGGTAGAGACCAGCCAGGTTGAAGGAGAAACAGGTAGTTGCTTTAAGAAATACGGACTTCTGCCGTTATGTACCATTGCTGCTTTGGGATGCTTCGACTCCACTCGGTATGATGGTTGTTTCATTGAAAATGAATTGTAAATTGAAAAATGTGTGTTCGGTCATCCTGAGTGGCCAAGCCGCAATGTCAATGAAGGGTTGGTTGTATCGAAGGGTGGCCGGCGATAGAATAACCTTCAACACTTCCAGCGCTTCATGGTTCGATACAACGCTCCTAACGTCGCACCACTCACCATGACCTCATTAAATATCGATTTGTTTCAGTCGTTCCATTATTTCGAAAACAGCGGGGCAGGTGGCGGTGTTTTTCAGGGTAATATCGAGTGCCTGATAAAAACGTTTTCGGTCGGTGTGAGGGTATTCTCTGCAGGCTTTTGGCCGGTGCTCGTACACCATGCAGTAGTTATCGGGCATTAAAAAGGGGCAGGGCATCTCCTTAAAAACGTAGTCGTTGTCTTCGTCTAAACGCAGATAACTTTCAATAAATTTCCCCGGTTTTAGCTTAAGGTGTTTTGCCAGTCTGGCGATATCGTGGTCGGTAATT
>CAZKGB010000050.1:0-11116 GCA_964551935.1 uncultured Lentimicrobiaceae bacterium
AGGTTGTAGGGAAACTCTTCGCCGCCGTAAAACAGGGGGTCGGTGTCGATGTTGGAGGTGTCGTAGTAGATGTAACAACTATCTGATAATATATCAATGTTTTCTTCACCACCGTCAACCAGCGAAGCGTAAAGGTTAATGGTAGAATTACCGTTGTTATCGGTGGCAATATAAAATTCGCGGGGCTGGTTGTTGTAAAACACCGAGTTGTAAGCATACAAATCGGAGTTAACTATAACTCCGACATTGCCTCCGTACGGATTGTCCGAAGTGTTGTCGGCAAAAGTGCAGTTAACAAGATAAACCGTTCCTGCCGTACCATTACTCAATGAGGTTGCCCCGTAGGTAGCTGTTTGGGGTTCGTTTTTTGAATGGTTTTGATCAAAAAGACAATTGTAAAAACAGGCTGTTATCAAACCTTTCATATACATTTTACTTGCCATTACGTGGGTACCACCTCCAAAACCACCTCCAATTGTGTAATCGGGTTTGTTTTTTTCAAAAATACTATTGATAATAAATACCGTATCATATACAACTTCTGTCCCACTTGCATTTAAGATACGCAATGCATGGCCACCCATATTTTCTTTAAAAATAATATTTTTAAGTGTAAAACCATTAGATGTGAATATTCTTCCAGCTCCGGCAGCTGTTCCAAGACAATTTTTAACTATGGAATTTGTAAACGAAGTTCTATAGTTGCGATAAAACTTAAATCCTCCTAAATGAAACGGACTATTTATTTCGCCGTTTCCGTTTTGAATGGTTATGTTGCTGATGGTGTAGTCCGTTGCCTGATAGATTCCCCTGAGTAAAAATATTTCGTTTTCGGCATCCAGGATCACCGAATCGCGTGATGTTCCTTTAATGGAGACATCCCGTTTAAGGCTTAACGGAAAATGCTCGCCACCGGATAAACCGTAGGTTCCGCTTGCCAGATGAATGGTATCGGGAGAAACGGAATCGGAGGCGGCTTTGAGCAGGGCAAAGCTGATGGTTTTTAAAGGTTGCTCAGGCGTTAAACCACTGTTTTGGTTATCGCCCCGGGGAGCCACGTATAAGTCAGCAAAGGTTTGTTCGATTTTGTGATGTTGAATATCAATAGTGATATCATTTAACGGAACCTGATCGATGGCAGACCAGATATAATAGTAATCGGGGTTTTGTACTGTAAAAGTATCGAGATAGATATCTACGGGAGGCCCGCCTGCCTTGTAGATATCCACGCCTTCCGCTGCATAGTTCTCGTAAATGTTGCAACGGTGGATGCTGTCGAAAATAAGGGTGCCATTTGTAATAGCGAGATAAATACCTCCTCCACGATCATAAGCATGATTGTTGGTAATGGTTACATTGGAGAGGTAACCTCCGGACCTGTAGAAACTAATGCCACCACCTGATGCTTTGACATTGTTGTTGTGAATGTAACAATTATAAATTGAGGTGTTCGATTTGTATAAAAAAATTCCTCCACCATCGCCCCAAAATCCTTCAACACCATTTCCATTTTTTAATTCAAATCCGTTAATAATATTTTCATTTTTATACTGGATTCTAATACAGCTTCCGTTTTTATTGCCATCAATTATTGTCTGGTTTATATAATTGGTATCACCAGTTGTTAAGGTTAAACTTCCTAAAATAATTCTTTTTTCATAAATAGATATATTTTCCACATAAACTCCCGGCCACACCAGCACCGTATCGCCATTTTGAGCACTGTCCACCGCTGCCTGTATGGTGCTAAAATCGCCACTGCCATCTTGCTTTACCGTGATGGTTTGAGCCGCAACTAAAAGCGGGTAAAAAAGAAACAATATAAAAGTAAGTTTTGGTTTCATATTTCAAGTTTCAAAACCACACCTTTATTAAAAATTAAAGGTGTGGTTTTATATTTGTTGGTTAATGTTTTATTACAAAGTGCTTAACACCCGTTTGTCCGCCTGTTGTGAAACGTAATAAATAGATACCGTTTTTAAGGTTTCGGGTGTTTATCCTGCTTTGATGAATTCCTTTAGAATATTGCTTGTGAAAGGTTAATACCTGTTTTCCGGTAATATCAAAAAGTTCAAGGGTTGTATTTTCGTTTTCGGTAGTCAGGTATTCAACCGTAATGCTGTTTTGTGCCGGATTGGGATACAGGTTTAATATGGGGTTAATACTTGATTTATCCGGTTGTACAGTTTTTTGTTTTCGGAAGGAAATCAGATAATGGCTTTTCCTTTCTTCGGCATTGATTACCCGTTTTTGCCAGCCCGTGTTGAAACTGTTTTTAACATAATAATCGGTAATGGCCGGCATGGAACTTTTTTGCGAGTTAAAATACTGAACAAAGTAAACTGTTCCGCTGGTATCTTTATCGTATCCTCTTACCAGTACAAGGGTGTCGTTTTCCAAAACACGGGTGGCACCGATACAGATGTTGCCTATGAAAGCGCCAATTTCAGCCGGACGGTTGGAAGTGTCTATTTCAATCAGGTAGGCCGTGTAGTCCTCTTTTTCATTGTATTGAAAATTTTCCGGATTGGGACGCGTTTCGGTAAATTCAGCCTGTACCCCGTTTTGCCATTGAAAATTGTTAATATTACTATTTGAAATTAAAATGACCATATCACCGTATTCAAGATAAGGATGATTTATGCCTTTACCCACACCACATATCCATTGCGGATTTTGCTGTCCCATCGACCAATCTTTGTAACAAAACCATTGCTGTGCTTTTATTTCCGTCAGTTCGTCCAGTACATCACCGGCTATGGCATCAAACGGGTTTTGCTTTTGGTATAACCAGTAACCTACCCAGTTTTCTTTGGGAGAAGCCTTAAGATCAACCGTGGCGGAAGGGGATAAAACATGGCCGTGTAAAAACAGCTGAATGTTTTGTTGCGGGTCGCTGTTGTACAAAAGTTTCAACTTGTAACCGTAGGTTTGGTTGATATTTTCAATACCATCAATAGGCCATACAGGAAACGCATACGTATTGTAAATACTTGTATTTCCATTGGCATCTAACGGAATATTTTCCAGTTGGCTATAGTTTTCATAATCATTCGGCATAATATTATTTCCACCAAGCACATTGTTTACGGTTGGGTCGGGGGTTTCGGTACGCGGGAAGGATAGCCAGGTAAAGCTCGTCTGTGTTTCAGCATCATAAGGTTTTAACAGCAGTGCTTCATCAGGAGTAAACTCCACCACGCTCACGTTAGAGTGTCCGCCGTTGGGGAGGTATATTTTGTTTTGGCTGATTTGTGCATTCAGCTGTTCTGTTGTTGACAGGATAGCTGATAGTATTAAAAAGTATAAAAAGGGTTTTTTTAACTTACGGCGGGTGAACCCCTTGCTTCCCTGGCGTAACCCTCTCTTTGTGTTTACAGAAAGGAGAAGTTCAATTTGCTTGTAGCCAAAGGTATCCATGGTAAATTTACATGATAGATTTCAGACCCTAAAGGTACAGTAATTTCAGGAGAATTGACTTTTGTGGCGGGAAAGAGTTTGTTTTTCTTGCGGCCTTTGTAAGGTAGTGAATAACCAAAAGTTTTTAAAAGTACTGTGGGAGATTGATTAATTGTTGCAAAGTTCGTATCACAACAAATTAACGTTATTCCAAAATCTTTATTAAATATTTTTATAAACTTTATTTGTTTAATTAAAAAAATTATATTTATTTTACATCTCCTTTAAAAATATTTTAAACGGAAATTTAAAATAATTTGAAAAAAACAAGAAAAAATACCAAAAAGCAGCAGCAAAAGAATGAGCTGGTACGCTTGCTGTATCTGCACAAAACACTTACCAATGCCAACTTGGTTAAGCTGTCCGGATTAAGTCTCCCAACCATTACGCAATTGTTAGCGGAGTTATCCGACGAAGGTTATATCGAGATTTTGGGTTCGGGCAATTCCAGCGGAGGGCGAAAGCCAAATTTACTTGGATTAACCAAAAATGCTTTTTTCACCATTTCGGTTGATATTGAACGCTATTCGGCAAAAATTGCGCTCATTAACAGTCAAAACGATTATGTTGTTAAACCCTTTCAGTTTGAGTTGAATTTAAATGATAAAAACGGAACGGTTGATATAGTTACGGCGCAGGTGCAAAAGTTTCTTGAAAGTTTTAACGAGGCAGCCGACAGGTTAATAGGGGTGGGGATTAGTTTACCCGGCTTAACCAATTCTGACAAAGGCATTAACTATAACTTTTTAAATTTTGATGAGGTATCGGTTAGTTCAATTCTTGAGCAGCGTTTAAAGCTTCCCGTTTATATTATTAACGATGCAAAAGCGCGTGCTTTGGCTGAGTTGAGGTTTGGAAAAGCAAAAGAGGTAAAAAATTCGTTGGTAATTTACATTGGATGGGGCTTGGGAACAGGGCTTATTCTCGATGGAAAATTGTACACCGGCAGCGATGGCTTTTCGGGTGAATTTAGCCATATACCGGTGATGGAGAACGGAATTTTATGTCAGTGCGGTAAAAGAGGCTGTTTGGAAACAGTGGCATCGGGTACTGCGTTAAGCCGGCTTGCCAAAGAGGGTATCGCACGGGGAGAGCAGACCGATCTTGCCCGATTAACAGGAAACGATGCCCGCCACATTCATTACATGTCGGTTGTGGAGTCGGCGCTCAAGGGCGATGCTTTTTCGATTGATATACTCTCGGAGGTTGGGTCCGAACTGGGCAGAGGTATTGCCATGCTGGTTCAGATTTTAAATCCCGAATTAATAATATTTGGCGGACAAATGCTTAAAGCAGGCAGCTTTTTAACCATCCCCATCGAACACTCCTTAAATAAGTATTGTTTGAGCGATTTGCGTACATCCATTCATATTGACATTTCGGAGATGGGAGAAAAAGCCAGTTTACTGGGAGCTGCCATCAACACCATAGAAAGATATTTTTCGAACCCTAATAATTATTTAACCAAACAGAAATCAAGCTTATGAAAAAATCATTACTTGTAATGCTCCTGTTTATTGTAGGAAGTGCCGGTGCACTTTTTGCCCAAAACGTAATCACCGGAGTGGTTACATCAGGAGAAGACGGCTCAACCATGCCGGGCGTAAACGTTGTTGTTAAAGGAACAACAACTGGTACCACAACCGATATGGATGGTAAGTATCAACTTGCTGTTCCTGAAAATTCAAAATCACTTGAATTTTCATTTATCGGTTTCAACACTCTAACCATCGATATCGATGGTAAATCGGTAGTCAATGTTGTTATGCAACCCGGAAACCTTAATCTCGATGAGGTGGTTGTTACAGCACTGGGTATCTCGAAGGAGAAAAAATCGTTGGCCTACTCAACACAGCAGGTTAAAACCGATGAACTTACCTCCATCAAGGATGCAAACCCCATTAACGCGTTAAACGGTAAAGTTGCCGGTATGACCATTAACAAAAGTGCGTCCGGAACCGGTGGGTCAACCCGTATCACCTTACGGGGTAACAAATCAACCCGAAACAACCAACCGTTGTATGTTATTGATGGTGTTCCTATGTTAAATTACTCTCCGCAACAACCGGGTAGTGTTTGGGGTGGTACTAACGCCAATGGAAGCCCCGGAGTAGATGGCGGAGATGCTATATCGAACCTGAACCCGGATGATATTGAAAGTATCTCGGTATTAAAAGGTGCTACCGCTGCTGCTCTTTATGGTAGTCAGGCTGCCAATGGGGTTATTATGATTACCACTAAAAAAGGAAAAGAGGGTACTACCGACATTAGTTTTTCATCGAACTTTACCATTGATAATCCTATTACCATTCCCGATATGCAATACACTTACGGCCAAACGGCTGATGGTGCGCTGGATAGCTGGGGAGATAAGCTGGGTACAGCGGCTCCTGATCATGTAAAGGATTTCTATCAATCAGGCTCAACATGGATTAACTCCATCGCTTTTAGTGGCGGAAATCAAAAAGCACAGACCTATGTTTCTTATGCCAATACAACCTCTAAAGGAAACGTGCCTACCAATACTTTTGATCGTCATAATTTCGATTTAAAAGAAACAGCCAGCTTTTTTGATGGCAAGTTAAATTTGGTCGCCAACGTAAGCATGTTGCATCAGTTTTCGAACAACAGGGCGGTAACCGGCCTCTATTGGAACCCGCTTACGGGGCTCTATCTTTTTCCACGCGGTAAAGATTTTAACAGCTATCGCGACAACTATGAAGTATGGGACCCTACACGGTTTCTTAACGCGCAAAACTGGTTTGCCGATTCCGATAAACAGCAAAATCCTTTCTGGATTTTAAACAGAGATGTAATGACTAACAAACGCGACAGGGCTTATGCCATGGTTTCGGTTAGCTATAGTCTTACCGATAACTTAAAAATTATTGCTCGTGGTAATCTCGATAAAAGCTGGGATACATACGAACTTAAAGCACATGCCACCACCCAGGCAACTTTGTCGAATAGCAATGGTCGTTATATCTTGCAAAACACCAACGGTTCGCAATATTATGGCGACCTGTTGTTAAATTACGAACTTCACTTAACTGACTGGTATGTATCAGCCAATTTAGGTACCTCCATTAGAGATGAAAAAATTTATGGTGAGTATTTTGATCCGTTCCCTTCAAACTTGAGAGTTGCCAATGTGTTTAGCGTTCAAAACTTTGTTCAGCCCGGTGCTGTCCTGCGTCAGTCGATGTACCAAAAACAGTTGCAGTCAGCTTACGGTAGTGCACAGTTTGGTTACAAGAGTATGTTGTATGTTGACATAACCGGAAGAAACGACTGGTCATCAACATTGCCTGACCAATCCTATTTTTATCCCTCTATTGGTGTTTCGTTTATTGCTTCCGAATTGTTAAAAGCCGACTGGCTTAACTTTCTGAAAGTTCGCGGGTCGTATGCTGTTGTGGGTAACGATGTAGATCCTTATGTAGCTAACATGTTACCGTTTTATGTAACCAGCAGTGGTGTTAATACTACCACCACAGGATTAATTCCCGGAACACAATTAAAACCTGAAAAATCAAAATCATGGGAATTGGGTCTTGATATGAGAACCTTAAATGGACGTTTGAACCTCGACCTTACCTATTACAACTCGGTTACCGAGAATCAATTTATCAAAATTGCTGCTCCTCAGGGTAGCGGTTTGGAAAACTACCTTGTTAACGCCGGTAAAATTCAAAATAGCGGGGTGGAAGCCATGCTTGAGATTGTTCCGGTTGAAACAAAACAAATACGCTGGGCAGCAAACTTTAATTTCACTAAAAACGTGAATACCGTTAAAGAACTTCACGAAAGCCTGAGCAATGGTATTTATTATATTACGCCTCCCGACGTTAACAATTACGCCATGGCTATCACCGAAGGCGGCTCCTTTGGCGACCTTTACGGAAAACGTTTTGCCAGAGATGCCAACGGAAAAATTATTGTGGATGCCGATGGCAAACCTATGGCAGAAACCGGTGGCTTGGGATATGTTGGAAATCCGAATCCTGATTTTATGCTCGGTTTCAACAACATTATTACTGCCGGAAACTTTACCTTTAGAGTGTTAATCGACGGCAGGTTTGGCGGTGAGGTAATGTCAATAACCCAGGCCATGAACGATAAGTTCGGGGTTTCATTGGTTTCGGCCGATGACCGTGATAACGGGGGTGTTGCCCTCGATGCTGTTTACGAAGACGGAACCCCGGTCAACGGATTGTTAAACGCTCAGGATTTTTATACCACTGTTGGTGGTCGCGACGGAATTACCGAATATTATGTTTACGATGCAACCAATGTTCGTTTACGTGAGTTTTCTGTTGGATACAATTTCCCGTTAAAATCAAAACTGATTAAAAACTTCAGACTGTCGTTTGTTAGCAGAAATCTGTTTTTCTTCTACTTGAAGGCACCTTACGATCCCGATATTGCCATGTCAACAGCTACCGGCCTACAGGGTGTTGATGCTTATAGCATCCCATCAACAAGAAGTTTCGGACTTAACTTATCCATCAAATTTTAATTGATTTTTAACTGATAAAAAAACGAACAATGAAAAAAATATATAAATATGGATTGGGGTCGCTTTTGGCGTTTCTTGCTTTGAGCCTGGTTTTTCAAAGTTGCACCAAAAATTTTGACGACCTGAACACTGACCCGTACGGGGTTAGTAAAGAACAAATGGAAGCCGATTTTAAAATTGTTGGCGAACCGTTTAAACAGGCTTTGCAAAATATTTACAGTTACGACCCTGTTTGGGTTTTTCAGCTGCAGCAAAATCTTATTGGCGACGTTTACGGTGGTTATATGATGCCTCCAACACCTTTCCGTGGAAACATTAACAACATGACCTACTTTTTGGTTGATGGCTGGAATCAGTTCCCATGGAGTGTCGCTTACTCAAAAGTGATGGCTCCCATGGCTTCGGTGGAACGTAACGGGGAAAACTTTCCCGACTTTACCGCCTGGGCTAAAATTGTAAAAGTGGAAGCCATGCACCGCCTTAGCGATATGTTTGGCCCTGTTATTTACACGCATTATGGCCAGGTAAATGATGATGGCAGCATTGATTACGATTGCCAGAAAGATGCTTACGATGCCTTTTTTAAAGACCTGGACGCTGCCGTGGAAGTGCTTTCCAATTATGCCGATGGTGATTCAATTAAACGATTTACCTCTTTCGATTTAGTGTATGGTGGCGATTACGGTCAGTGGGTGAAATTTGCCAACTCGCTCCGTTTGCGGTTGGCCATTCGTATTGCCGATGTTGACCCTGCCCGCGCCAAAGCAGAAGCCGAAAAAGCCATCTCCAACCCCTTTGGTGTGATGGAGAACAATACCGATAACTTCCTGGTAGCAAGCGATGCCGGCTTAAGTCATCCTTTAAACACCATTAACAATGCATGGAACGACATTCGTATGAATGCCAACATGGAGTCGATTTTAAAAGGATACAACGATCCGCGTTTAGATAAATATTTCCAGCCTTCGGTTGCCAACCCGGGCGAATATCATGGAATTCGTGAAGGTATTGATATTGCCGCCAAGTCGGAATATCAGGATGTTGCTTCCAAGTTAATTAATTTTGGCGATGTTCAACTGATGACCTGTGCCGAAGTTTATTTTTTAAGAGCCGAAGGCGCTTTGCGCGGCTGGAACATGGGTGGCGATGCACAGAGTTTCTACGAAACCGGAATCGCTAAATCGTTTGAACAACATGGCGCCGGCGATGCCTCAGCCTATATCAGCGATGAAACTTCTACACCGGCTGATTACGATGACCCGGTTCATCCCGAAAATAGCATTGCTGCTGTTGAAACAGCTACCATTAAATGGAATGCCGGTAACAGCCTGGCCACCAACCTCGATCAGATTATTACCCAAAAATGGCTTGCCATGTATCCCGACGGTCAGGAAGCCTGGTCGGAATTCAGAAGAACAGGCTATCCTCATCAGTTCCCGTTAAAAGTTAATAACAGCGGCGGAACCATTCCTGATGGTACCTTTATTAAGAGAGTAAACTTTGTAGAACCCGAATATCAAACCAACGCCAACGGTGTTGCAAAAGCGGTTGATTGTTTGGGTGGCCCCGATACGGGTGGAACACCGCTTTGGTGGGATGTCGATAATAAATAGTTGATTTTTTTGGTTAGTGATGTTAATAGAGGCTGCCGGTAAACTATGTAAACAGTAGTTTGGCAGCCTCTTTTTTAAAGCATCAAGTTTAAAATGGAAAAAAATATGATTGATACAATCAATTTTTCATCGGTTGAAAAAGTTTTTTTTGAAAACTCAGGGTTCAAAACCATGCAGTCGCGTATGCCCTACGTGGTGGTTGATAACTTTCCAAGACTCGGGCTTTTTACCGCCTTACGGTTTGTCGAGTGGATAGCAGAGAATCCCGATGGCGTTATCAGTCTTCCAACGGGTAAAACCCCGGAGCATTTTATAAAATGGACCGGTTATTTTTTAAACAACTGGGATTCGAAAAAAACAAGAAGCCTGTTTGAACAGCATGGCATTGCTCACCTCAAAAAGCCGGAAACAAAAGGACTTCATTTTGTGCAGATAGATGAGTTTTACCCCATCCATTCGTGGCAACACAATAGTTTTTATTATTACGTCAACAAGTTCTATATCGATGGTTTCGGGCTTGATCCTGCCAAGGCTCTGTTTATTAATTCTAACGAAATTCCTTTAGCCGGCGGTAAACCGTTTACCGATATTTTTCCTGACCTTAAGGTTGACCTGTCGTTGCGTTTTCGCGAACCGAAAAACAGTATCGAACGAAAACAGCAGGAATCGATCTATCTGATTGACGACTGGTGTTCGGAGTACGAACAAAAAATTCGTCAAAAGGGTGGTATTGGCTTCTTCCTCGGCGGGATAGGCCCCGATGGCCATATCGCTTTTAACACACGCGGTTCCGACCATTTTTCAAATACACGTCTCACGGCTACCAATTTCGAAACGCAGGCTGTAGCTGCCGGCGACCTTGGAGGTATTGCCGTATCGAAAAACCGGCTCGTAATTACTATTGGCCTTGAAACCATAACATACAACCCCGATGCTACTGCCATTATTATTGCTGCGGGTGAAGCCAAAGCCGGGGTGGTAAAGAACGCACTCGAAAAAGAGCCTTCCAACCTCTACCCGGCCACCGTGTTACACAAACTGCCCAATGCCCGCTTTTACGTTACCAAAGGGGCTGCCGTGGGACTTAAGGATTCTATCGACCGTTATTATTCAACAGGCGATTGGAGTGCTGAGAAAACCGAAAGAGCCATTATTGATTTGTGTGTAAAATCGGAAACCTACGCACATCATCTAACCGAAGAGGATCTGAAAAACGATCCTTATACCCGATTGATTCCTGATGTCAGCCTTAAAACAGTTGAAACGGTAATTGAACGGGTGAAAAGTAAAATTGCCTTGGGCATGAAACATTGCCAAAACGAAATCTTTTATCACACCGGCCCGCATCACGACGACATTATGTTGGGTTTGCTTCCCAACGTGAGTCATCAACTGCGCGAAGCTTCCAACCGTTTTTATTTTACCGTGATGACCTCCGGCTTTACGGCTGTTACCAACAGTTTTATGATTGAATCGCTGAAAGATACCCTCTATTTTTTATTGAAAGATCAAATTCAGATGGTGC
>CAZKGB010000051.1:0-5386 GCA_964551935.1 uncultured Lentimicrobiaceae bacterium
GAACTCTGGAAAGGGGGCAGTTTTAATTCCACTATTCAAAACAATGCTACCGGTTCAACATTTTCATGGAACATTCCTTCAGGCCAAACTACCGGTACAAATTATAAAGTAAAAATTTATAGTACACTGGATAATACAATTAAAGATTTTAGTGATGGCAATTTTACTATCGAGTCTCCTCCACCCATGATTTCTGCTTATCCAAACCCCGCTAACAGTCAGGTTACTATTCACATGAAAAATATGGCCGGAAGTAATTTTACCATTCAGCTTTACAATAGGTTTAATGTGGCAATTGGCGAGTATCAAAGTAATTCCGGGTCCATGAATATCCCGACATCAAACCTTTCTGATGGCATTTACTTTGTTGTAGTTACCTCTGATAAAACAAGAGCCACAACAAAAATTATTGTTCAACATTAGTTATCTTTTATAATTTAGTAATGAAGGCGGAGAGCATGGCTCTCCGCCTTTTTTAGTACTTTTACCGGAGCATAAACTTTTATATGAACCGAAAAGAACAACTTCGTTTTTGCAGTAAATGCAAACATCAGGCTTTCGACCCCAAACGTGGAATAATATGTAGTTTGACGGGTGAGCAAGCAGACTTTACCGAGCAATGTGAACACTTTTCGGGCAGTATTGAAGAGGTTGAAGCAGAAATAGCCAACGAAATCAGACAGAAAGAAAAAAACGAGGATATTGTAGAGACCGGCCGACATTTTAATCTATTGGAACTGGTAATTCCGGGAAAGCGGTTCTTTTTTACACCCATTATACTTTACACCAATATTTTGATGTTTGTGGCCATGGTTGCCTCAGGATCAAATCCGGGATTTCTTACTATAGATGATTTGATAAAATGGGGAGGTAATTATAAGCTGTTAACGATAGACGGGCAATTTTGGCGACTGGCCACTGCCCTTTTTGTCCATGCAGGTATTATTCATCTGTTTGCCAATATGTACGCTTTTTTAATCGTGGCCATTTTACTTGAGCCTCTTATAGGGCGATTTCGTTTCGGGCTAGCCTACCTGACGACGGGTGTTGCGGCCAGTATTACAAGCCTTTGGCTAAATCCCGCTATTATTGGTGTTGGTGCTTCAGGTGCTATATTAGGTATGTATGGTATTTATATTTCACTGCTTACAACCAGCACGGTAAGTAAAAAAACACGGCTGATTATTTTGCCGAGTATGTTGGTATATGCCTTATACATTATCGCTTCGGGAATGATGAATGCACAGGTTGACAATGCAGCCCATTGGGGCGGTTTTATAGCGGGTATTGTTTTCGGCTATGCTTTATATTTTGGAATTGCTTCGCCGGAAAATAAGTCGAAAAACCTGGTACGTATTCTAATCGTTTTAACCGGAGTAATCCTTTATGGTTACATCGTTTCTCAGTCAAACAGCCCCTATATTAGATACCAAAAGCTTTTGTCCACTTTTTTAAAATACAATCAAAAAGGATTGGAAGCCTATAATTTTAAAGAAACAGACTCCTATGAGGAGATTTTATACAAGTTGGAAGTAGTTGGAATGAAAAGTTGGCGGGATTGCATTAATTCAACATTCCAAATTGAAATGATTGATGAATTACCTGAACCGATAAAAAAGTCAACTACTTATTTCAGAGAGTACGCCAACAAGCAGCAAATGTTGTGTGGCTATCTGGCAAAAAAACTTCGAACACATTCAAACCTGTTTGATTCTAATATTTTTGCTTGTAGTAATGATGTTGATAGTTTTTTGCATAAAGGATTTCTGTCAGAATTTCTCAATAAAAAAGCATGCAGCACAGCGGCAAGGCAGGCATACAATAAACTGGAGTTTATTCAGCGTAATATTTTGTTGGTAGTAAATGGTACTCCTATGCCGGGAAAATATTTTTCCGATCTTGAACCGTGGACTATCGAATCTGTACTGTTTTTAGAAAACGATGCTGCCGAAAAACTTTATGGCCCAAAAGCCAAATGGGGTGCTTACATGGTAAAAACTTCAAAATAAACAGACATTGACAAAAAGGTTTAAAATAATGACGTCTGTTTGTGAAATCATTTTATCTTTACTTTTGCAATAATATTATTTTTCATCTTGTTTATTTTACAATGCATTGTCGGAATGGTGTTTTAAAAATTTACCTGTTTATTCTGTTTATCGGGATGGGATTTCAGGGCTATGCGCAGCAAGAACCCCTTGAAAACATTAAAATTACGATAGCTTTTGATAACGACCCCTCGGCCTCTGTACAGGTAATAAAAACCCCTTTGCGATATAATAAAGATTTTGGTGTTATCCTGCAAATGGACAATGCCAACATCGATGTTTTTTCAAAAGTATACGACTACTTTAGAGGATTTAGCGGTTATCCCGGTCTCTTTTTTACTTCCGGAGTTATTAACAACCCCATTTTCTTCAAGATGGGAACCAATATTTATTCTTTTAACCAACAGGGAATTGATGTCCATGACACCGACCCGACCATCCTCACATGGTCAAACATTCAAACATTATGGGCCGCCTTTTTCGATGTGGCAAATCAGGGAATGACCGAGCCGCCTACTGCCGACGACTATTATGAAGTCAACAGAAACATCAGCTATTCAAAATACCGTTTTAACGAGTTTTTTAGCCAGCCAAAGTTTAATCCTGATATTTACGTTGTTACCAACAATGTCCAAAGCCAAATTAATCTTGCCAAGGCAGCGGGAAATCTTGCCATCTATTCGGAAGGATCTGCAGCGGTTCCCAACCCTTTTAATGTATCAAACTTTTCTTCCTTTTATAATTTTGAGTTAAAACGAAGTCATATTACAACAAATTTGTTTAACGATATCAGCCAGCTGGCTGCACAAAGCCAAAATGGTAACCATATGATTGGAAGTTATTATTGCAGCGGGTTCGATAAATCCGGAGAGATCTCTTTTGCTGATTTTCAAAATCAAATGAATCAGGTTGCCAATGCTTATGGCAGAGACGGGCTTGACAATATTTGGGTGGCATCGGCAAAAGAGGTTTTTGAATACCTTAACCTGAAGCAGAAAATCAACGTTATTCAAACAGTAGTTGGCAACAAACTTGAAATAACATTTTCTGCTAATGACCTGCCTATGGATTATCGTTATTACACAATTACACTTATAGTAACCAGCGATGAACATATTACAGGTATTAATATTACCGGAGCCGATCAATCAAATTACAAATACAACAGCGACACGGCACTTATAAATTTAATATGGGATGGTGGAAATCCTCCTACGCCATACGTTTTGTTTAACAATGCCTATGTACAGGCACAACAAAACCCCGATTCTGCTCACTGTTTGATTTTATACGATTATTTACGAATGATTTCCAACCCTGATAGCGTTGCCAAGTATCAAAATATGTTGTGCGGAATTTGTACTTCGGTCGATTTTGATTTTTGTAATTACGAGTTTGATGTTCCCAACGACACTATTTGTAAAGGAGATACGGTTGTGCTTACTGCACCTGAAAACATGCAATCGTACCTTTGGTCAAACGATTCTGTTACGCAAAGCATTCATGTTTCGCCCGATACCACCACTGAATATTGGGTGGAGGTAGTAACACAAGATGGAAAAACCTCACGGGATACCGTAACAGTAATGGTTTTTAACCCTCCGGTAATTACCGCTTCGCAAATGGATACCATAGCTATTTTAGCCGGTTCCAACGACACTCTTTGGGTGAGCGTTAACGATGTGGTTAGTTATCTGTGGAGCTCCGGGGCTACCGATTCCTCAATAATTGTTCCCGCACCAAACGAAGGGTTTGATAACTATTGGGTTGATATCACAAAAGATTATACTGTTCACCAATGTACTACTCGAAAAAACTTTGTTACCCAGGTGAGTTTTGAAAGTATGGTCGATTTTACCTGGGATACTGTGTGCTTTGGCGATACGGCAACACTTATTGCCACTATTCAAACCAACGACTCTGTTGTGGCTGTTAAATGGGATTTAAATGAAGATGGTGAGTTTACTGATGCTTTTGGTGATACGGTTAAACATGTTTTTAGCACTCCGGGAAATATTTTAGTGGGCCTTAGGGTAATCTATTTTACAGGAACAATGGATGTGGTTTACAACTCTGTTCCCGTGGCCGATAACCCGATAGCCGATTTTAGCTTTAACAACACCTGCCTGGGTACAACAACCCTGTTTCACGACTCTTCCAAATTAACAGTAGGCCAAGTAGTACAATGGGACTGGGATTATGGCGACGGTGGTACCGGAAACTATTTTGAATCTTCTCATTATTACCAGGATGTTGGTAGTTATAACGTAAAACTGGTGGCTACCAGTAATTTCGGATGTAAAGACTCAACATTCAGAACAGTTGTAATTACCCAACCTGACGAGCTTCTGCTAAAATCAGATGATGGTACGGTTATTAGCTATAACGATACCGTTTACTTTACCAAAGGAAACGCGGTTGTGCTGATAGTTCAAAATTTTGGAGCCTACGACTCGGTAATGTGGAACGGAAACCATAAAGGAATAAGTTATGAAATTTCGAAAACAGGAACCTACTCGGTAATAGGATACAAAGGAGGATGTACAACAACCAAAACTTTTTTTGCCGTGGAACAAGGAAACACCCCTGGTCCCGGTCCGGCCACCACCAAAGTAATGAACCTTTTTACACCTAATAGTGACGGTTATAACGATGTGTGGATAATAAATACCGAAGATATTGTTTTCCCGATTAAAGTGACGGTTTACAACCGGTTTGGTAGCGCTGTATATTCGTCAGATAATTATCAAAACGACTGGGATGGTTATTATAAAGGAAATCCTTTGCCACAAGCAACCTATTATTTTGTAATAGAAGATGCTAATGGAAACTTTTTCCGTGGACCGGTAACCATAGTAAGATAGTATGAAAAGCATAAGATTACATATCATTTCGTTACTAATGTTGATGTCTGCTGTCGGGTTCTCACAACAGTTTCCATTAACCACCCAGTATCTGTTTAATCCCTATGCTCTTACTCCTGCTATGGCCGGAGTAACCGGGTTTTCCGAAGCGTTTTTGAATTATCGCTCTGACTGGACCGGTATTGACGGCCACCCGCAGACTGCGCGTTTTAACGGGTTTGGAAATATTTATAAAAAGCAAATGTGGCTGGGGGGAGAGGTGTATCTGGACAACACCGATATCTTATCCCGATTTAAAGCCAGCCTGAGCTATACCTACAAACTAAAGGTAGAAAATGAGCAATTTATTCATTTTGCCGTTTGGGGAAGTTATTTTCAAAATGTTATTAACTATACCAACGCCATCGGGGTTGACCCTAACGATCCTCTTTTTAAAGATATTACAAGTCTGGTTTCGTCAAAGTTTAATGCCGG
>CAZKGB010000051.1:5486-11110 GCA_964551935.1 uncultured Lentimicrobiaceae bacterium
CCCGACACGTTAAGCGTTACCAAAACCCCTTTAAAGTATAACAAGGCTTTTGCCATGAGCTTTCAGGAAGATGACTCTCATGTTGATATTTACAACACAGCGTATCCGCTTTTTGAAGGAAACGGCTCCTCGGGCGGCCTCTATTATACCGATGGATGCGGAAACTCGGTTACGTTTAAAATGTCAACGGCCATGTATATTTTCAACGGACTGCATGTTGATTTGTTAGCGCCGGGGCCTTATCATGTTCCCGATTATTTAACCTGGCCGCAGGTAAAGGAGTTGTGGGAGCATAACTGGGGCGTTGAAAATCATGGAATCTCCGATCCTGTAACGGGCCATGCCAATTACGATATCCGGCGTACACAGAGTTATGCTAAACGTAAGGTAAACGACTCTTTATACATTAAGGTCTTTGTGCAGCCTAACCTGGGCGATGCCTATTATGTGCCTTGTCAAAATAACAACTATAATGGATTCTTAGGCCACGGGATGCAAGACGGTTTAAATGCTGATGAAAAAGGAATTGATGTAAACGATACCACCATTGACTGGTTACAAACACCTAAAATGAACAGGATATTTGACGGGAATGGATACAAAAATAAAGCGGATGAACTATACGGATACAGCCAGCAAGGGTCTTACCGGTGGACTCCCTGGGGGTGGCATACCAATTTTACAGCAGCCTTCTCTTCGGAGCTGACTCAAATTTATTACACTTACGGTGAGCTTGGGCTGGATAACATTTTAATTGCCCCTGAAGATGAGATTCTTGATTACCTCGCCGTAAAACAGGTTGTGTCGGTAAACAAAAACTTATCAGGAAACAGGCTTACGCTTACTTTTGATGGCGATGTTCCGTCCGACAGAAGGTTTTACGCCTTAACCCTGAAAGTTTTCTCGGATGCTCAGATAAATTCAATCGATGTTTATGGAACCGATCAATATTCTTACATTGGAGTTAATCAGGATTCGGCATTGATCAATCTGGCGTGGGATGGCAGATATTATTATCCTATGGAGTACCTGGCCGACTCGTTTACAACCGTTGCCAGTCAGTCAGCCAGCCAGTACGATGCCATGGTAGCCATGGACTATGTTATTTTAATGGATTGCGGCCATCAAAAAGACAGCCTCCGGGATGTTTTGTGCAGCTTAAACCAACAAGGATGGAGTCCGGGATATGATCCCGGGTTTTGTGATATACTAACGGTTGATTTGGGAAACGACACAACGGTTTTAGCTGATAGTTGCGTGCAGTTGTTCGGACCTACAGGTGATTACAGTTATAACTGGAGTACGGGCGACACCACCCAGGATGTTGAAATCTGCTCCGGCACCGATACCCTGGTGTGGCTTACTATTTCAAATAATCTTGATTTTTGTGCTACCGATAGTGTATCCATTTTTATACACACCTATTCATTCTCCCTCGGGCCTGATACCACTATTTGTCAGGGTGAATGTGTAACGCTGGCAGGACCCGACAGCATGATGTCATACCGGTGGTTTGTGGCAGACACGGTTTTTGATACAGCACAATATACTACCGTTTGTCCGATAGATACTACCGAATATGTGTTGGAAGTAACCGATCTTATGGGATATATTGCGTGGGATACCATCATCGTTAACGTGTTGGCCATTCCTGAATGGAGTCTTTCCCCTGATACCATTATTAATCTCGGTGAGTGCGACTCGGTTTTTGGCCCTTCCGGATTTGCCGCCTACAGCTGGTTTTGCGCCGATACCCTGTTTGATACGCTTCAAAACGTGCAGGTGTGCCCGGTTGACACAACCTCTTACGCTTTGGTAACCACTACTTATCAGGGATGCGAATCTTCTGACACCATCATTTATAATGTTATCACGCTGGAGTTTTCCATTGGTGCCGATACAAGTATCTGCCTGAACAACTCCATTACACTTACCGGCCCCGATTCGATGGCGATTTACAAGTGGTACGAATCGGATACATCAAACCTGATTGACACCACCCAAAGTGTTACCGTTACCCCGCTTGATACAACCATCTATATATTATACGCGGTTGATACCATAGGTGCTTATAATTACGATAGCATAACAATAAGTACCATCCCGTTACCCGATGCCTCAATAACTTTCAGTAATTCAACTTGCGATGGTGATGTAGCACGCATCGTGGTTACCCCGTCAACAGGCTACGACAACTATATATGGCACTATAATAACATGGTTGATACTTCCTCTTTCGGAGTGTTGGTTTTTACCCCTAATCAATCGCAAAATGTAACGGTGGAGGTGGTCGATAGTAACCTTTGTGTTACTCAGGACGAAACTTTCGTGGAGGTTTGGCCAAATCCCACCTTGATACCACCTGATGATACATCAGCCTGTTTGGGCGACAGCATTACTTTTGTCGCATCAGGAAACGGAGATATATGGTGGGAAGATTTTTTAGGAAATCAATTGTCGGACACAACCTTCATTAAAACTAAAACGGTATCTGATACCTCATTTATCGTTAAAGATACTTCGTTATATGGCTGCTTAAATGCTGATACCGTAATGTTAACCGTGTTACCGCTTCCCGATGTGGTTCTTCACCATCCTGAAAATGCCGTGTGTGCTTATACCACAATTACCCTTTCGGGGAGTGGAGCCGACAGTTACCTGTGGTTTTACAATAATACCCAACAGGCCGGCGACACCTTGTTGTTTTATACCCTGGATACCACTAATTTTCTTTTGCAGGGAACTTCGGCAGATGGATGTGTAAGTTCTGACTCGGCAACCGTTTATGTAAAGGCTGCACCGGAGGTAAGTGCCTGGGGATTGTTGCCCGCCTATTGTCAAAACGATGCTCCTGATTCTTTGTACGGCATCCCCGAAGGAGGCGTTTTTTCCGGCTCGGGTGTGGTTGGAACCATCTTTAAACCTTCCATTGCAGAAGCTGGAAGACAATACGTGGTCTATTCTTATACAAACGAAGAGTCTTGTACAGGTTATGACTCGTTAACAACGTTTATTTACGCGGTTGGAAACAGTATTGATTTGGGAAATCCCGATACGTTGTACCCCGGCGATACCATTAAGCTTGACGCTGGAGAGGGCTTTGACCGCTATTTTTGGAATACCGGCGACACCACGCAGATTCTTACCGTTCCATTTAACATTAATCTTGTTGGTACGCGCCGCTACTCCGTGGTGGGAATTATCAACCAGTGTACTTCAACAGGAAGTGTATATCTTACCTTTATTGACCCTTCAGCGGTTTTGGAGTATAACCAATCAGCGGTTAGGGTGTTTCCAAACCCGTTTTCTGACAAAATAAACCTCTCCTGCCATGGGCTTACAAAACCTGTTGAGGTTTGGCTGTTTGATATTTATGGAAAGATTGTTTTTACAAAAACAATGGAGCTTAAACAGGAAAACCGTACTGAAACCATCCAAATGGATAAATTTCCAAAGGGCGTTTATTTTCTAAAATGGCAGTCGGGAAACCAAATGGGAATTTCAAAAATTCTAAAGCAGAAATAATAGCTTCTTACCCTTTGATTTTTATTACTTTTGCCAAAATTTTTTATTTATGAAAAAAGTATTAGGAATTGGCAATGCATTGGTAGATGCATTAAATAAACTGGAAAACGATAATTTATTAACCGAACTGGGATTACCTAAAGGCAGCATGCAACTGGTAGATGCCGAAACTTCGGCCGCCATACAGGAAAAAAGTAAAGATCTTGAAAAAGAGATGGCCTCGGGTGGATCGGCAGCCAACACCATACACGGATTGGCAAACCTGGGTGTGGAAACAGCTTTTATAGGTACCGTAGGTGAAGATGAGATTGGAAACTTTTTTATCGATGATTTAAAGAAAAGCGGGATTAAACCTTTGCTGAACCTGTCCAAAACACCTTCCGGGCTGGCTAATGCCATGATTTCTCCCGATGGAGAGAGAACGTTCGGGACCTATCTTGGAGCGGCTATCGAGTTGTCGTCATCCGACTTAAAAGCTGAGCAGTTTAAAGGTTACGATATACTTCATGTTGAAGGGTATCTGGTTCAGAACCATGATTTGCTGGAAGGTATTTTAAAGATTGCTAAGGAGCAGGGGCTGGAAATTTCGTTGGATTTGGCAAGTTATAATGTGGTAGAAGATAATTTGGATTTTCTTAAAAAAATGGTGGAACAGTACGTTGACATCGTATTTGCCAACGAAGAAGAGGCCAAAGCGTTTACCGGGGAAGAGCCCGAGGAGGCGTTGAACAAATTGGGTGAGGTGGCTAAAATAGCCATCGTAAAAGTGGGCAGCAAAGGTTCGATGATAAAGGAAAACGGTGACATTGCCCGGGTTGGGGTTGAAAAAACAAAAGTGGTTGACACCACCGGAGCCGGCGATTTATATGCTGCAGGATATTTATACGGGTATGTAAACAATTTCTCACACGAAAAGTCCGGAAAAATCGGGGCTTTGCTCGCTTCTAAAGTTATAGCCGATTATGGAGCGAAAATTAGCGAAACCGACTGGAAAGAAATCAAAAACAGAATTTAATATTTTGAAGTTGTGAAAAGAACAGAAATTAAAGAGATTCTTCAAAGAAACGACTTTGGAGCGGAAGTAAAGGTGATGGGCTGGGTGCGTACCAAACGAGCAAGTAAAAATGTGGCATTTATCGCCATGAACGACGGCTCAACCATAAAAAATGTTCAAATCGTTGTGGAAATGAACCGGGAGTTTGAAAATATTCTTGAAAACGTTCATACGGGAGCCGCATTATCGGTAACAGGCAAACTGGTTGAATCGTTGGGAAGCGGCCAAAAAGTTGAAGTTCATGCCAGTCAAATTGAGGTGCTTGGTAAGGCCGACCCTTCCGAATACCCGCTGCAACCCAAAAAACATTCGCTTGAGTTTCTTCGCGAAAAGGCACATCTGCGTTTTCGTACCAACACCTTTAGTGCCATTGCCCGCATTCGCCACGCGATGATTTTTGCTGTTCACAAGTTTTTTAACGACAAGGGATTTTATAATATTCACACACCCATTATTACCGGTTCCGATGCCGAAGGAGCAGGAGAGATGTTTCAGGTTACCACGCTTGATATCAACAATCCCCCAAGAGATGAAGAGGGAAACCTTAATTTTAAAGAGGACTTTTTTGGAAAGGAATCCAACCTTACCGTTTCAGGACAGCTTGAAGCTGAACTGGCTGCCCTGGCACTGGGCAAAGTTTACACCTTTGGACCCACTTTTCGTGCTGAAAATTCCAACACAACCCGCCACCTGGCCGAGTTTTGGATGATTGAACCGGAAATGGCCTTTTACGATATCAACGATGATATGGATCTGGCCGAAGAGATGCTGAAATATGTTATTGGCTATGCGCTTGATAACTGCATGGATGATCTTGAATTTCTCAGCAAACGGCTGCAGGACGAAGAAAAAAGCAAAAAAGCGGACGAACGCTCCATGGAGCTTATCGAGAAATTGAAATTTGTTTTGGAAAATCCTTTTGCACGAATTTCATATACCGAAGCCATCGATATTTTACGAAACTCAAAACCAAATAAAAAGAAAAAATTCCAGTTTGTTATCGAAGGCTGGGGTGCCGATTTACAGTCGGAGCACGAACGCTATC
>CAZKGB010000052.1:0-10948 GCA_964551935.1 uncultured Lentimicrobiaceae bacterium
GATGAAACAACGAAAATTGTTTAAAATGAAAGGGCTTTTGCTTGTCCGGTTCTTCTTTCATGATCAGGTGTTGAGATAAATCTCGATGAGACCTTCCGGAGCTTTTACATGGATGACTTTGTTGTCGCGATCCACCTTGGTAATGATATCATCGTTAACAGGAACTAGTACCTCTTTATCATGATGAAAAACCTGCATAACCGATTGGTTGGGATAATCAAGAATCTCTTTTAACGTGCCGATTTCTCCAAATTGTTCATCAATGACGGTGAAGCCTTCAACCTCATGATAATAAAACTTATTACCGGTTAGTTTGGGAAGTAATGTAAGAGGAAGGTAGAGCTCGGTTTTTACCAGATCGCTCGCTTTTTCCATGTCGTCAACTCCTTCAAAAGCAATGAAAGCTTTGTTGTTAAGGATCTTAATACTTTCGATAAAATAGGGAATCAGCGCATGGTTGATGCTTAGAAAAGCCATGTCGAGTGTTGCGTATTCCATCGGGTTATCTACATCCAGATAGGCTGTAATCTCGCCGTTATTACCGTGTACTTTGGTAATCTTGCCCAAATAAAAATAGTCGTCGGTGGGGTTCATAAATCATTAATTATGGTGCAAAAATACAAAAAGTGATGTCGGTAACAACATCACTTTTGCTTAAACTGATTTTAGCTGATTAATCATCAAACAGGCTTTCGGCGTAATTGTCGGCCCAGGCTGCAATCTCTTCCCTGTCTTTTTCTGAAAGTTTTGAGCCGCTGTGCAGGTATGTGTAGATTACCATGGGCATCTCACCTTCCGAAACTTCTTCGGTGATGTTATCGAGGTATTTTGCCTTTTTAACTTTCGAGAGGTTATTCCAGATGGAGAAGTTCAGTTTTCTTCGTCCCTCGCGGGTGTCGCGGCTAACCAAAAACGAAACCGGCGCCACGTACGAGTACCATGGATAGACTGTTTCGTTGGAGTGGCAGTCGTAGCACGAAGTCTTTAACTTTTGGGCAATATCTGCCGGAACGTTAGAGGTAGCAATTAAATCATCGCGGTTTTCCTTTACAACAACGGGTAAATTGGCCGGGATAAACTGGATGATTACAAAAACGGCAAACAGGGCAATAAGTAGCTTGTTCATGATCAATTAATTTGGGTTAACTGACAAATATAACATTATTCTCCCGCAATTTTTGAAATGAGTCCTTGTGACCAGTCGGAAAGTGTTTTTACTTCATCAGCAGTTAGTTTTAAATCCGGATATTTTTTGATGGATTTTTTTGGTGGCATATCGCCTTCGGTTACCGCTTCCGAAATGTTGTCGAGTTTTCCCAGTAATTTATGTGTCTTTAATTCAGCCATTTTGTCGAATTTAAGTTTCATTTTACCTTTTAAGTTCTTTGAATGTGAATTGTGGCAATCGAAACATTTGTTTTCAATAATAGTCTGTACATCTTGGGGAACAACATATTTTTCATTACCGGGAATGGTATTGTTTACAATATCTTCGGTGGCTGAGATGCTTATAAAAAGGGCCGCTGTAAAAAGCATGGCCGATAACAGAATTATTTTTTTCATAGTTTTAAAGTTTTTATCATTATTTTGCACAAAGATAATAATTATTTAGAATCATTATTAATTAACATTGAACTTTAATGTTCATTCGGGTAACACCGCTCGCAACCTCGGACTGTTATCGCGAAAACAAAACGATTGGAAAGCGGTGGAGGAGCTGACCTATAATTTGCGTAAGTTGGATAAATCAGATTCTGTTAAATATGATTTTGCCCTGTTTGGGATGGGTGTTTTTGAGCAATGGGGAGGGTAGTTTTTTGTTTTTATTACAGCAATAGAAAGGTAACTTCGTTTTGTTTTGTAAAATAGTATAGTTTCGTATTAAAATTAAAAATATGGAAAACAGAAACGGTTTACGGAAAGAGCTTCATGAAATAATTTTTGAAGCTGATACGAGGGCGGGCAAAGCGTTTGATATTGTTTTACTGATTGCCATCCTGCTCAGCGTTGTGGCTGTTATATTAAGTAGCGAGCCTTCGTTGAGTTCTCGGTACGGCACCTTGTTTTATTACACCGAATGGGTGTTGACCATCTTGTTTACCCTGGAGTACTTTTTGCGTATCTACACGGTGGAAAAACCCTTTAAGTATGTATTCAGCTTTTTCGGAATCATCGATTTTGTTGCTATTGTGCCAACCTACCTGGCTATCTTTTTAACCGGTTCGCATGTATTGGTTATTATTCGGGTTTTGCGGATGCTCAGGGTGTTCAGGGTGCTTAAATTGGCGCGCTATGTTAAAGCTGCCAACACTTTAACAGAGGCTTTAAAAAACAGCCGGGCAAAAATTATTGTTTTTCTTGAAGCAGTAATAGCCATTGTTATTATCGTTGGGTCGCTTATGTACATTGTGGAAGGTCCCGAACACGGTTTTACCAGCATCCTGGTTTCTATCTATTGGGCTATTGTTACCATAACCACGGTGGGATACGGCGATATTGCCCCGCAAACCGTTTTAGGGCAAAGCATTGCAGCCCTGCTTATGATTGTCGGTTATGCTATTATTGCGGTACCTACGGGGATAATTACTGCTGAAGTGTACAGCAGTAACAAAAAAGCACATTCCAATACGCAGGTTTGTCAAAACTGCCTGTTTGACCAGCACGACGATGATGCTGTTTACTGTAAAAGATGTGGTGCCAAACTCGATTGAGATTCATCTTGAAAACAGCAGGGGAGGGTTAACCGGTTGCAAAGAAGCGATGTTTTAAAAATAGTAGTTCAAACCAAAGCTGGGCATAAAGGGGAGTTGGTAAACCACTTCGCCCGAAACCAAATCAACGTAAAAGATATTTTTTCGATTGTAAACGTTGATGATGCTTAAATCAACAACCAACTTACTGTTTTTGCTGAAAAAGAAATTGCGTTTAAAGTCAAGGTCTAAGCGATGATAAACAGGAAGTCGTCCTCCGTACAGTTCACCATAAATCAATCCCAGTTGACCGTTTTCGGTAAGGTAATCGGTGTTAACACCCCCCGGCATGGTTAAATGCTCGTAAAAGCCCTGAACCTGGGTAAACGGAAACCCGGTACCGAGATTCCAGCGCGCATTTAATTCCCACTGTTTTTTGGAGCCCGTAACATAAGAAAAAACAAAATTGATGTTGTGGCGTCTGTCGAAATGGGGCGTGTAACTTATCATCTTACCCGTTTCATCTTCAAATAATCGATGGACGTATCCCAGCGAGTAAACAAACCAAACATTTACCTTACGGTTGTCATATTTTAACAGGAAATCAAGGCCATACGCATTTCCCTTTTCCAACATATAGTCTTTGGTTTGCAGGTCGGTGGCTCCGGGAGGGGCACTATTGGAGTTGTATATTTTTTGCCGGTTGATGTTGGTTAGCTGTGGAAAATATTTGTAATACCCTTCTACGTTAAGGTTGATGTGTTTTCCCACATCAAATTCAGCACCCAAAATGGCATGATCGGCTTTTTGGAGTTTTGAAAACACCTGTTTGCCATCAAAGTTGGAGGGGATGTTGGTGGGGCTGGTCAGAAATCCGTAAAACAGGTTAACCACATCACGGTCGGAGCTGGCGGCTACAAAATTTTGTGAGTACATACCCCCTGCAAATTTAAGTCTGAAATGTTCGGTAGCATTGTACTTGATCGAAAGGCGTGGTTCGGGCGAAACCTCCGACATGGAAGCATACCACTCAACCCTAAAACCCGGCTCGATAATAAACTTGCCAAGCGTGGTTTTGTATTTAACATAGGCACCCAATTGGGTGGAGTTTTCTATTTCGGCAATAGAGATGTCGTTAACGCCCTGAAACGAGTAATCGGTTCGGTAACCTTGCAACTCCACACCATATTTCATTTCGTTTTTACCAAAGAAGTAGGTAAAGTCGATTTTGCCGTTAAAGCCTCCGATATAGCTGCTTCTGGGCGAAAGTGCCGACGAATTTATCCGGCTTTGGTATTCGGAGTATGCAAAAAGCCCTTCAATAAGGATGGGTGATTTTCCGGGTATTACCACGAAATTTCCCCCTGCTCCCCACGAGTTCCAACCAAAATCGGAGATGGATTTATAATTAAGCACATTGTCTTTGTAATTAAAGCCAAACAAGCTTATCTTGCTGCCGTTGGATCCGTTGAGGGTCATCTTGCCGTATAAATCGGTGTAGTTAAAAGGTAGTCCGTCTTCATTAATATATTGGTAAAGTACTTTTGAGCTTTGGGCGAGGTACGAGTTTTTTGCCGATAAGGTAAGTGTTAAGCTGGTTTTGTTTTCTTCGGTAGCTTTGATAATCGGCCCTTCAAGCAGCAACCTTGCACCAAATGTGCTGGCGCCAACTGCTCCGGCAATTCGATGTTTGTTCCCGTCTTTGTAAGTGATATCCATGATGGAAGATATTCTTCCGCCATAATTGGCATTGTACCCACCCGTGTAGATATCGGCGTTTCTGATGAGGTCGGTTTCAAAAACCGAAAACAGCCCAATGGAATGAAACGGATTGTAAATGGTCATGCCATCAAGAATTACCTTGTTTTGGATGGGGGAGCCTCCCCGAATATAAAACTGCCCCCCCTGGTCGCCGGTAAATACAACACCCGGCACCACCTGCAAATATTGGGCAATGTCGGCCTGACCGCCCACGCTGGGAATCTGCTTAATGGCTTTGGGCGCAATGCTTACCACCGAGGTTTTTGTCTGGGTGCGGGCTGCCTGTCGCTCGGCATTCACTTCAACGGTTTGTAGTTGTACCGAGGATGCTTTCAAATGGTAATTATGGGTCAGTATTTTACCATTAACCAACTTAATGTTGCTATGGATGGAGTCGAAACCAAGATAGGTAATGACCAGGGTATATTCTCCCGGCGGAACCTGCGAAATAAGAAAATAGCCGTTAATATCGGTGGAGGCTCCGTAGGTGGTCCCCTCCAGATAGACATTGCAAAACATGGCCGGTTCGCCGGTTTCAGTTTCGTAAACAAATCCTCTGACGGTAGAATTGTTCAGTCCCTGAGCAAAACCAATGTTAGATAGTAATAAAAAGGTAACTATAAAAGCAGCAAAACGAACTTTTCCCATAATGGCATCTCTTTTCAATCAATACATTGCACTAATGACAACAACTTTGTAAAATTAGGTGCAAAGTAGTAAAAACAAATAGCGAAAAAGTAGCGAAAGGAAATTATTTTTTCGTGTTATAAAAAGCTTTTCCGGTAATAACTAACCCGATAAACATAAAAATGCCAAAGGTGAAGCTGCTAAAAGCCATCTGCATCCCGCCAGAGATGACATGACCACTGGTGCATCCTCCTGCCATGCGGGCACCGAATATCAGAATAAAACCTCCAACGAAAGCCCAAACGGTTCTGGATCCGGCTGAACCGTTTTTGTATTTTTTCCAATTGTCGTGTACCAGGGTTATTTTAAAATTGCCTTTTATCATGGAACCGGTAAAAGCGGCTATCATGGCGCCCAACAGGAAAATTCCTTCCCATGCTCCGGGGGTACTTATTTTTTGAAAATAGCTGTTATCTTTTAACCCGGCGACGGCATCAGCCAGCCAGGGGTAGCTGGTGGAAGCGCCCATGGGGCGGTTGGTGGTGGCGGTGAGGAAAACAACCACATCCAGTATGGCCAGGGCTACACCGGCATAAATCCATTTTTTGTCAACCGCTTTTTCTTTAATGTGAATGTAAAAGGCAGTATAAATAATTAAAAGGCCAAGTACGATTACCATTAAGTAATACATGAATGAAAAGCTGCCTGTAAGCGAGTACAACGAGAGTTTTCCCAGGTCGGGTCCCAAAATAGGTTTAATGAATGGCAGTACTAAAGTGAAGACTAATCCGCCAAACAGTCCGCCAATAATTCCAACCAGTGCATCCATCGAACCTTCGCCCAGCGATACGGCTAACGTTCCTGGGCAGTAACCCAGGATGGCCATGCCGGCACCAAAAATAAGTCCTCCCAAAATAACTCCGCCGGTAACAAAAGGCTTTACATGGAATTGCGACAATCCCAAACCTGTAGTTATACTAAGCAGAATAGCACCCAAACCAATAGTGACTAATATTGTTTTAACCACTGTGTTGTTAGTCAGTAATGCCTGCCCGCTGATGGTGTTGTATCTGTTAAGTTCTGCATATTGCAGAATTAGCCCAAAAAGGGCTCCAAAAACAAAAATTAATAATGTAGTTCCCATAATGATAAGATTGATTGATAATAATAGATGCGTGTTAATTGATTGCAAAGATAACCTTTGGGGCACGGATTGTATCAACAAGAAATAGTTATCTGTAATAACTAAAAGTTATAGTTAAGGGCGAGTTTGATAAATAGATCGACCAACGGGTTGGTGTTGCCGGTATCAACAATAAAGTTAAACTCACGATTTATCTCCATACCTTTAATATCGATGATTGAAAGCTCGTTTCGCTTTAGCTCTTTGTAGATGCTTTGAATGGATAAAAAGGCAACACTATTGGAGTTCAATAGGTAGTTTTTAATGCCTTCGGTGCTGCCAAAATGCATTTCTACATTAAAGTCGGTTAGAGAACAATTAAGTTTTTTTAGGTTGTGTTCAATTACTTCCAGCGTTCCCGAACCTTTTTCGCGAAGCAGTAAAGGTTGTGTTTTAAGCTCTTTCATCGAAATCTCCCCTTTTTTAGTTAAGGGGTGTGAGCTTTTGGCTGTTAACACGATTTCGTCTTTGAGAAAGTTGATGTACTTAAAGTCTTTTCTTTTCGAGTAACCTTCAATGATTCCCAAATCAATTTGATTATTAATTAAGGCCTTTTCAATTTGTTCGGTGTTACCATTAACTAAATGGATAACGATGCCGTTAAACTTTTGGTGGAAATAGGCCATCAAAGGCGGAATAACATATTGTGTCATGGTGGTGCTGGCACCTAGTATCAGCTTGCCTTTGTGCTCGTTTTGCAGTATCCCCATTTCGAAGTCGAGCAATGAGTATATGTTGTCGATTTTGGTACCGTATCGTTGGAGCAATTTTCCCGCTTCGGTAAGTTCGATGTTGCTGCCCCTTCTTATAAAAAGTTTGGTGTTAAAATGGTGTTCGAGTGCGACAATGTGTTTGGTAACGGCAGGTTGCGAGATATAGAGTTCTTTGGCTGCCTTGGTAAAACTCAGGCGTTTAGCGGCTGTTAAAAAAACTTTTAATCGGAAATTTTGCATGTTCAAAGGTACGGTAAATTTTTTACTTTAGTTAGCGGTTTGGCGGTGAACCGGAGAAAGGGGAGGGGTTTGCGGTTACAACCCGTGAATCAAATCAAGGCAAAAAAAATCCCCCTCGGAAACCAAGGGGGATTATAAGTTTAACTATTAAAAGGTTCTTATTTTTTTTCGCCTTTTTCAAGTTTTGATTTCAGGTCGGCAAGGCCGGAGATATCACCCAACGTAGTTTTTTCAACTTTTTCGTTCAGTTTTTTAACGGTCTGGTTGGTTTGTTTTTTATCGGCTTTGGCTTTGTTATCTACTGCTTTTTTAGCAGCTCTGGCGTCTTCTTCAAAGATGCGAGTATGAGAAATAATAATTTTCTTGTTCTCTTTTGAAAATTCAATTACTTTGAAGTCTAACTGCTCATCAACTTTAACGGTTGAGCCGTCTTCTTTTTTCAGATGACGTCCGGGAGCAAAACCTTCAACACCATAAGGAAGGGCAACGATGGCACCTTTATCGTTGGCGCTGATAACGGTTCCTTTGTGTACAGAACCCACTTCAAATACGGTTTCAAATACATCCCATGGATTTTCTTCCAGCTGTTTGTGACCCAGACTTAAGCGACGGTTTTCAACATCAACATCCAAAACAACAACCTCGATGTCTTCACCAATTTTGGTAAACTCGGCAGGGTGTTTAATTTTTTTCGACCATGAAAGGTCGCTGATGTGAATCAATCCGTCAACACCTTCTTCAATCTCTACAAAAATACCGAAGTTGGTAAAGTTGCGTACCGAAGCGGTATGTTTGCTGCCAACAGGATATCTTTCGCTGATTTTTTCCCATGGGTCAGGAATGAGTTGTTTCATGCCTAACGACATTTTACGCTCATCGCGGTCGAGCGTAAGGATAACAGCGTCCACTTCGTCGCCCACTTTCAGGAAGTCTTTGGCAGTACGCAGGTGCTGTGACCACGACATCTCAGAAACGTGAATCAAACCTTCAACACCGGGGGCAATCTCGATAAATGCACCGTAATCGGCAATAACAACCACTTTGCCTTTAACTTTATCACCCACTTTAAGATTGGTATCAAGCGAATCCCATGGGTGGGGAGTAAGCTGTTTGAGGCCAAGGGCAATACGTTTTTTGTTTTCGTCGAAATCGAGGATAACCACTTTGAGTTTCTGATCCAGTTCCACAACCTCTTCAGGATGGTTGATACGTCCCCATGAAAGGTCGGTAATGTGAATCAGGCCGTCAACGCCACCCAGGTCGATAAATGCACCGTAAGAGGTGATGTTTTTAACGGTTCCTTCCAGCACCTGACCTTTTTCGAGTTTGGCGATGATCTCAATTTTTTGAGCTTCCAATTCGTCTTCGATAAGTGCTTTGTGTGATACAACAACGTTTTTAAATTCGTGGTTGATTTTAACCACTTTGAATTCCATTGTTTTGTTAACAAAAACATCGTAATCGCGGATGGGTTTAACATCAATTTGCGAACCGGGTAAGAAAGCATCGATGCCAAACACGTCAACGATAAGACCACCTTTGGTACGTGATTTAACAAAACCATTGATGATTTCATCTTTTTCATGGGCTTCGTTAATGCGATCCCATGAACGGAGAATACGTGCTTTTTTATGTGAGAGGACCATCTGGCCGTTGGTGTCTTCCTGGTTTTCAACATAAATATCAACTACATCACCCACCTTTAAGTCGGGTTTGTAACGGAATTCGTTGAAAGGAAGTACGCCGTCGGATTTATAACCAATGTTAACAACTACCTCGCGGCTGTTAATCGAAACAATGGTTCCTTCAATAACTTCGTGCTCGGTAATCGAACCCAGACTTTTTGAGTAAAGTTCCTCAAGTCTTTTTCTGTCTTCAGGAGAGTAGGCGTCCTCTTTTTTGTTAAGGGCATCCCAGTCAAACTCTTCAGGCTCTTCTTTTTTAACCTCTTCGGCAGCAGCTTCAGCTACAGGTTCCTCGGCAGGAGTATCAGCAGCAACCTCTTCAACAGGAGCTTCTTCAGCTTTTACTTCTTCTTTGGATTCTTCAACAACTTCTTTGGGAGCTTCGGTAGCAGTTTTTTCTACTTTTTCAGCAGTTTCTTCAGCTTTTACTTCAGGGGTAATTTCGTTTTTCACCGCTTCCTTTTCGGGATTGGTGATGTTTTCTTGGTTTTCTGACATTTAGAAAATCTTGTGTCTCCTGATCATTGCCCGGTTAACTGACCGTGGAAACGGGTTTAACTTTGATTATTTAATTTGATTTTAAGATTTTGGTAAATAAAACTTTAGGCCAAAATCCGGACGTCTTAAAATCGGGCTGCAAATGTAGTAATTTTCTGTGGAATAAAGAAACAGCGGTGGGGAATTATTTTTATCCCTGATTCTTTTGAAAGCAGAGGATTAGGAAGATGGGGATATTTTAAACGAAGTGGGTAATTGCAAACCTCTTGTGGCCTTAACAGGTTCATGCATGGGTGATTAAGTTCCATGAGCTTCCAAAGCATATTGAAACATGTTGAAAGATTAAAGAAAAATGTAGTGGTTTGAACAGTTACTCAACCGGTTATGTAACCATTTTAAAGTAACGAATTCTCTTTTAAGATGTGTAACATTTCCGACTGAATCTCTTTTGCTTTGTCACCCGCTGCTTTAGCGAAATCAGCTTTGTCGATGCATAAATAATTCCTCTGGATGAGTTAACCAGCAATCCGCACTGTTTGTTAAGTCCGTACTTTGCTACCTCTTGCAGACTTCCGCCTTGCGCACCAACACCGGGAACCAGTAAAAAATTGTCGGGAGCAATTTTTCGGATATCAGCCAATGCTTCCGCTTTGGTAGCACCAACAACATACATTATCTGATCTTTTCCCGCCCACTTTTGCGATGTTTCCAATACCTCCTCAAAAAGCTTTTTTCCCGCGCAGTTTTTAAAATACTGAAAGTCATCAGCACTCGAATTTGATGTAAGTGCAAGCAGAATAGCCCATTTATCGCGATATTCCAAAAAAGGAGCCACCGTATCGAACCCCATATAAGGCGACAGGGTAACAGCATCAAAATCCATGGTTTTGAAAAAAGTTTGGGCATACATGGCCGAGGTGTTGCCAATATCGCCCCGTTTGGCATCGGCAATAAGAAAAACCGGCTGTTTAAGCGACCGGATGTAATCAACGGTTTTCTGTAAACTTTCCCAGCCTTGTGTTCCTAAAGCTTCATAAAAAGCCAGATTGGGTTTGTAAGCCACGGAATAGGGGAGGGTGGCATCAATAATGGCTTTGTTAAACGAAAAAACCGGATCTTTTTCTTTAAGCAGAAAAGAAGGGATTTTTGCCATATCGGTATCAAGTCCTACGCACAAAAACGATTGTTTTTGCTTAATAAGATTGAAAAGTTGCGCGTGTGTCATGATTGGGTTGTTTGACTGTTCGGGTTCCGTATTTTTTTTAACCGTCAACCTCTTCTTTCAATCTTTCAGCGTTTTCGGCCATTTGCAGTTTATCGATGATTTCCTGAATATCACCATCCATAATAGCATTCAAATTGTAGAGTGTAAGGTTAATCCGGTGGTCGGTAACACGTCCTTGCGGCCAGTTGTAGGTTCTGATTTTTGCCGATCGGTCGCCGGTAGAGACCATGGTTTTTCGTTTGGATGAAATTTCATCAAGGTACTTGGCGTACTCGCGTTCGTACAACCTGCTCCGCAACACTTTCATGGCTTTTGCCAGGTTTTTG
>CAZKGB010000053.1:0-10929 GCA_964551935.1 uncultured Lentimicrobiaceae bacterium
TTACAGGAGCATTCTTTGACAGACTCCCATCATACGGCACTTGTTGCACAAAATATCAGAATCAAAAAAACGGCACTTCCAACTCTCCGGCAATTTTTCTGAGTTTTTCAAGGGTCTTAGCTGACAGGTAAATGCCGTTTTTCATGTTTTCCTCTTCTGCTTTTCGTTCGGGATCGCCGGGAATAATAACCTTATCCTCTCCGGGTACGGTTTCGGCATTGCGGAAAGTTTCGATCCATGAGTCCATATAGGATTTAAATTCGTCGGCGGTTTGAAAAGCGTCAATACGTATAGCTCCGAAAAAATGTCCAATTCCCTTATCTTCCCCGCCGGTTTTATCTTTTACGTAACCCAGGGTGGGTACCACCGTCGGGCCGAAATTGGCACCGGGCAGTACAGCCGAAAGAATGTCAACAATAGCGGTTAAACAAAATCCTTTGTGGCCTCCTGTTTCCGGGTTGCCTCCCAGGGTTAATAACGAACCGTTTTCTTTAAGAATACCTGACTTTGTGGTTGGAACTCCGCTCTTATCCTGAAGCAATCCCGAAGGGGCATCTTTTCCGTTTTCTTCCATCACATCCAGTTTGCCGCGGGCGACAGGTGCCGTGGCAAAATCAGCCACAAAAGCAGGTTGTTTGCCGGTAGGTATGGCCATGGCTATGGGGTTGGTTCCCAACATGCCATGTAACCCAAAGGTGGGAGCCACCAGCGGATTGGCATTGGTCATGCTGATGCCAATCATCTCCTGTTCCAGTGCCATCATGGCGTAATAGCCGGCAATACCGTAATGATACGAATTGCGAACTGCCACCCAACCAGTCCCGGCGGATTTGGCCTTCTCGATAGCCAAACGCATAGCCTTGGGCGCTGTAACCAGCCCCAGTCCTTTGCCGCCGTCAACCAGTGCCGTGGAGGGGGTTTCGTGTACAACCCTGTAATCAGGAAGCACGGTAATTCGCTTGGTCTTCCATAAGTTGATGTACTCGGGTAGCCGCATCAGCCCATGGGTTGATATATTTCGCAGTTCGGCACGAAGAAGTATATCAGTTGCCTGGCGTGCCTCCTCCTTTACCAATCCGATTTTCTCAAAAACCGCCCGGGTGAAATCAAACAATGATTTGTAGGAATATTTTATACCGTTCATTTCTCATGAATATTTTAAAAAACTACTGTTGTTGCAAATTCATCAAAAAGCGTTTAGGTTGAATGTTTATCAATTACTCTAATAATGACGATGTCATTATGAGATTATACACTGAACGCATCCCCTGACCCTTGGTTGCTGAGACCGGCCCCTGAGCTTTCTGCCCCAGAGTTTTCTGTCCCAGAGCTTTCGGCCCCTGAGCTTTCGGCCCCTGAGCTTGTCGAAGGGTGCCGAAGGGTCTCGAAGGGTGTCGAAGCATCCGAAGGGTGTCGAAATGGGACACGAAGAGTATATCGTACTTCGACTCCGCTCAATGTGACAACCACTTCACTCCGCGTGACAATTTAACTTCAAACAATATTTACCTCAAACTCCAGCCTTACGCCAAATTTTTCATCAACCGATTGCCTTACCTTTTCAGCCAAACTCAATACTTCTTCTCCCGAAGCATCTCCATGATTAACCATTACCAGAGCCTGATTATCATGAACTCCGGCATCTCCAACCCTCTTACTTTTCCAGCCACACTGCTCAATCAGCCAGCCGGCAGCCAGCTTTGAACTCTCTTTGTCAAAAGGATAATGAGGCATCTCAGGGTAGGTTTCAAGCAGTGTTTGCAACCGGCCGTTTTTTATAACAGGATTCTTAAAAAAACTTCCTGCATTACCCAGCTCTTCTGGATCCGGTAATTTCGAACGCCTGATCTGTTTTACCGCATCACTTACTTCAAGTATCGAAATTGATTCGCTATCTCTCCCCTCAAACCGGTTTTTTAAAGGAGCGTAGTTTATATTTACTGCCGGATTTTTGCTCAGTTTAAAAGTTACCGACAAAACAAAATAACGCCCTTTTGCCGATTTCTTAAATACGCTGCTCCTATAATCAAATTCACACTCGGAATTAGAGAATACCCGAATTTCACCCGTCTCCAAATTAAATGCCTCTACTTTATCAATCACCTCTTTTACCTCAACACCATAGGCGCCGATGTTTTGAATAGGGGCAGCGCCAACCGTTCCCGGGATAAGGCTAAGGTTTTCAATTCCCCCCAACCCTTTTGTAACACAATAGTCAACCCACCCGGGCCACTGCTGACCACCCATCACCTTTAGCCATACAGATTCATCTGTTTCCTTAACGGCCTCCATTCCCTGCATCCGGTTAAGCAGAACCAATCCTTCAAAATCACCTGCAAACAAAACGTTGCTTCCCCCTCCCAAAATCAGCAAAGGAATTTCTTTTTCTTTGGCAAACGATAACGCCTTTTGTAAATCAGATACGGAAACTATTTCGGCAAAATAACGGGCTTTTGCATCGACACCAAAAGTATTAAAGGGTTTTAATGAAATATTGTTTTTTACAACCATTTTGCAAAGATAGAAGGATGGATGCAATATTTTACAACTTTTAATGTTTAAAATATATAGCATATTTTTACAGTTTTAATAAGTAATTTTGGGCAAAAGGATAATTGTATCGGTAATAAATGATCTGGTTACTGACCAGCGGGTTCATAAAACCTGTTTGACACTGAGTGAGATGGGGTTTGATTTGATTCTCGTTGGACGAAAACTGGCTGACAGTCTTCCCATGGATACTCGCCCATATGCTTGTCACCGAATGAAACTTTTGTTTACCAAAGGTCCGTTGTTTTATGCCGAATTTAATATCCGACTTTTCTTCTATTTACTATTTCACCGGTTCGACCTCTTAACGGCTAATGACCTGGATACGCTGCTTCCCAATTATCTGATGAGCAAAATAAAGCACAAACCATTGGTTTACGATAGTCATGAGTATTTTACCGAAGTACCCGAGCTGGTAAACCGACCGGGAGTTCAAAAAATTTGGAAGCGCATTGAGAAATGGATTTTTCCAAAGCTAAAAGATGTATTTACAGTTAACCAATCCATTGCAGGTTTGTTTGAAAAAGAGTATGGCGTAAAACCGAAGGTGGTGAGAAATATACCTTTTAAGAAAATCATAAAAACAGATAAAACCAGGGAGGATTTGAATCTGCCCGCTGATCAATTCATATTGATATTGCAGGGTTCCGGAATCAATATTCACAGGGGTTCCGAGGAGATGGTTGAAGCCATGAAATATATTGATGGTGCAGTTTTACTTATCGTGGGCGGTGGTGACGTTATTGAAAAACTTAAAGAGATGGCCCTGCATCCTGATATCAAGGGTAAAGTTGTTTTTAAACCCCGTCAACCTTACAACAGTTTGATGCAATACACTGCCAATGCCGACATGGGCTTAACTCTTGACAAGGACACCAACTTAAACTACCGTTACAGTCTGCCCAACAAGATTTTTGATTATATCCAGGCCGGTATTCCCGTCTTGGCTTCCAACCTTCCCGAGATTAGAAAAATAATTGAAAAATATGAAATCGGCGATTTTATTCCCAATCATGAGCCTGTTGAAATAGCCAAAAAGGTGCTAGAAATAATGAAGGATACAGCGCAACTAAATAATTGGAAAAGGAATCTTACCTTTGCCGCCGATGATTTGACCTGGGAAAAGGAATCGGAGATTATAAAACAAGTTTATAGTAAATATGTCTGAAAAGCATCTTCATATCATATCGTTTGATATTCCCTGGCCTGCCAATTATGGTGGGGTGATCGATGTTTTTTACAAAGCGAAGGAGCTGGCTGAAAAGGGTATTAAGATACACCTTCATTGCTTTGAATATGGCCGTTCGTACAATGGTACTTTGCAGGAGTTGTTTTTCGACGTTCACTACTACAAAAGAGATATTTCCAAAAAACATCTTTTTAAGAATATTCCCTACATTGTTAGCACAAGGGTTTCGGAAGAGCTTGCTTCCATTCTTTTAAAGGATAATTATCCTATTTTGATGGAAGGTATCCATACCAGTGCGCTGCTTAGCGACCCCAGGTTTAACGGACGAAAGCGACTGGTTCGTACCCATAATATTGAGCATGATTATTATCAAAATCTGGGCAAAGCCGAAACCGACCTCTTTAAAAAATACTACTTTTTTAACGAAGCGGCTAAACTGAAGAGATACGAACCCACCCTCGACAAAGCCGATGCACTGATTGCCATTTCGAAAAATGATTACAACTACTTTTCAGCTAAATTCGACAAGGTAGAATTTATTCCGGCCTTTCATCCGCACACGCGGATTAGTTGTAAAACAGGTAAGGGCGATTATGTTCTTTACCATGGAAATCTATCGGTTTCGGAAAATTACAACGCTGTAAAATATCTTGCCACAAAAGTGTTTAACGACTTACCCTATCGTTTAAGAGTAGCAGGATTAAATCCGCCGCGTCATTTGGTGCAACTCATTAGTAATTACCCGAATATTGAGCTGATTGAGAATCCGGGCAATGAAGTGTTGGATAAATTAATTGCTGAAGCGCACATCAATGTGGCTATTACGGCCCAGGCAACCGGTTTAAAACTAAAGCTGCTCAATACTTTATACAACGGCAGGTTTTGTTTGGTTAACGATAAAATGCTGTCGGGAAGCAAACTCGATAATCTCACCATCGTTG
This sequence comes from uncultured Lentimicrobiaceae bacterium, assembly GCA_964551935.1. GTDB lineage: Bacteria > Bacteroidota > Bacteroidia > Bacteroidales > F082 > B16-G9. The sequence continues at coordinate 4,681 of CAZKGB010000053.1, forward strand.
CCAACGAAGCCCCTGAGATGAAAGCCGCCATTAAAGAAATCTTTTCAAAGTCTTTTACAGTTAAAGACATAGAAGAACGTGAGCACCTGCTTGGTCTCATATACAACAACGGCGACAATGTGCAAAAGTTAATCGATCTGTTATTTTAGATGTTTAAGATAGAAGTGGTTTGAGGGTTTTCATTTTTTTCGGGGTTATTTGGATAAAGAGATAATTCATTTTGTTTTTAGCTATCTTTGCACTCATGTCAGTAGGAGATAAAATAGTAACTCATCCGGGAGTAATTAAACAGGTTGATGGCAACAGGGTAAGCGTTTCTGTTATAAGCAAAGCCGGTTGTGCGTCCTGCCAAATAAAAGATTCGTGTTCGGTTGGTGAGGTGGAAGAGAAGGTGGTTGAAATGGAACTTCCTCGCGGTTTTAGCTTTAAAGAAGGCCAGATGGTAACGGTAGAAATGAAGCAATCGCTGGGAACCATGGCTGTTTTGCTGGGCTACTTTTTTCCGTTTTTGGTGGTGTTGCTAAGTTTGATTTTGTTCCTTAATTTTGGGCTTGACCAAGGACTGGCCGGAATCTTATCTTTGCTAATGCTTGTTCCCTATTATGGAATACTCTATTTATTACGCGATTTTTTCGCCACGAAATTTCAATACAATTTATATTAAATCTGGCCGGCTGTATCTTGGTTTATTACCATTCCCCTTTAAAAACTCTTATTACCGATAAATCTTCCCTCTGTTGTGTTTACTCATCATAGGAATGCTGATAAAGGCAAAAAGCAGGGTGATGGTAAGTGGTCCGAAAAAGGTCCACCAAAGCGCCGGGTTTACCGTAAGGGCTAAAAACCAGAGTCCCCACCAAAACGACATCTCACCAAGATAATTGGGATATTTAAGCAATATCCAAAGTTTTGTCTGGATTCGTTCGTTGTTGCTCTTTCGGGTTTTTATAAACCGTCTTAATTCGTCATCAGCCGATTTCTCCAGCAAAATGGCGGAGAGGGTAAAAACAAAAGCTATTAAGGCAAACCAGGTGTGCGGTTCGTTATGATACGAATACATGGCAAAATATACAGGCATCAAGCCCACAAAACCAATGGCAGTAGGCAATAAATGAATAGAAAAAAAACTGGCCAGCCAATAACTTTTCCCTGTTCGTTTGCGTATCTTAACATAGCGCCAATCTTCATCTTCCATTCCATCCCATCGCAATATCCAGCTCCAGGTTAGCCGAACACCCCAAAGCACAATCATCGCCCAAATTATTTTGTGGTGAAAATCGGACTGCCCCGAGTTAATAAGCCAGTAAAGCACAATAAAAATAGGAACGGCACTCCAGTAAGCATCGTAAACACTCGAATTATTATACCTCATACTAAACAGAAAAACAACCATGGTAGCAACAACATCCGCTACCGCAGTACGCCATAATATGTTACTGATGGGAACGTACAGAAGTATCAAAACCGCCACACCCAGTGCAAGCAGATAGATGAACAGAACCTTAAACAAATCTTTTGGCTTTTGTTTCATGATGGCTGAAAAATTATTTTTTTTGAATAGATAAAAATAATATGTTTTGTTGAACCTGCGAATTTTTCTTTTGCTAAACTTTTGTAAAGGTACGGATTTTTCAGTTTAGAAGTTAACGATTCAACTTTCGCAAGCTAATAGATATAGGAAAATAGCCGCTAATACGCAAATGAAGAAATAAAGTCTTTGCTTTGAGACAGCCTCTTATTCGCAAATGTTATTAATTTTGTTAATCAAGAATGATAAAAAACAAGCAAGAACTATAATTAATTCGCGTATTAGCCCCAAAATTAGCGGCTTGCGAATATTGAGTTAATGTTATTGGAATGTGGCACATCTGTTGTGATATTTCTAAATTTTTTGGGAAGTTCTAATAATTTGTTTTTAACTACGGTTGGAGTTCATGGTTTGCTTTTTCAGTTAGTCGAAAAATAACCCTTTGTCTCTTTTAATCCTGTTAAATGCTATGTCTTTAAGCTTGTCGGAAGTGTCAAAAATAATTTCCGGATTGGTAGGGAAGGGGATTGGTTTGTTTTTGATCAGCTCCAACGACTCTTTACTCAAAGCCTCTCTCTCCCCTTCGTAGGTGGCATAATAGTAGTCGAAAACAAATTCCGTACTGATGGGAAACGTTTTTATTAATTGTCCTGTTCGGTTATCATAATAATCGAGGGTGCCTTTTACCTGTGCCTTTTTGTTCATGTGCGATTTGGTAACATAAGCCTTGATGGTAGTGTATTTGGTTTTCTTGATGTCGTTTCCCAACGAGTCTTTCATTACATTGCCATGGGAATCAAGTACATATTCCCAGCCATCTTCCACCTCTTTGGTGTCGGTAACTTTTTCTTGTTGAATAAGCTCGGGAGAGACGTTGATCTCTTTTAAAAGCAGGTCGATATCAAAATCGTAAACAGAACCTTCTGTGGCATAAGTGTCAAAAGTAATCCACTGTTCGTTGAGCGATGAAAGGCTCATTTTCAGAATTTGTTCTTCATAATTTTTAGGTAAAACTACATCCGATTGGTTTTCAAGTCTGAACAATACATAATTGGTTCCACTAGCCAGTGCCTTTTCCATTAACTGGTTGACATCTTTGTAATAGGGCATTTTATCACTGATGAAATGAAGCTGACGATAAGCTTCCCGTGCATCCTGCTTGTTGCCGGTTTGTAAAAGCACTTTAGCATGTTCGTAGTTGTAGGCAACGGCTTTTTTCAAAGCAGCCGTCTGCTCAGAAGTGTAATCGTGTTTTTGAAAATTTATTTTATCTAATACTTCATCAGGAAGTCTGCGAACCCGCTGCTGACGATTGTCTAGCCGTGTGTACGATTCGTAAATATCACGCCAGATATCGGGTTGCCCGGTAAGCTTTAGCTTCTCAATTTTATCAAGATCAGCATCGTTGGCCAGCTGAAACGACTTTTTAAGCACTTTAATTTCTTTGGAGTTATCCGGTGAACGCATCAGTTTTTTAATCGATTTATCGATGGATGCATCGTAGTCACCTTTTTCCAGCAATTTTGATGAACTGGCACAAGAGGCAAGTAATAACACGATGGCAAAAAGAAAAGTTTTTCTAATGATAAACATAATAAAGATTTTAACGAATGATGCACGCTGTTTTATTGTTCGGTTTACATCACACTGTTTTAGTAGGACAAATATAGAAATAGATATGGTTAAACCTACATTCAATAATAAAATCGACTTACCTTTGTGCCCCATGAAAAGAATTGTACTGGCCGTTGGATTTGTTTTTGCTATGCTGGCTGTAAATGCACAGGATGTCCAGATTGCCTTGCTCAAATACAAAGGGGGCGGCGATTGGTATGCCAACCCTACCTCGTTGCCCAATCTGGTGAAGTTTTGCAACCGACAGTTGGGTACCGATATCAATCCCGAGGTGGCTACCGTGGAGGTTGGAAGTCGCGAGATTTTTAACTATCCGTTCGTCCATATTACAGGCCATGGTAACATTATTTTCAGTCCCGATGAGGTTGAAAACCTGCGCAATTATTTATTGGCCGGAGGGTTTCTGGAAGTTTCGGATAACTACGGCCTGGATCAGTACATCCGGCGGGAGATGAAAAAGGTGTTTCCGGCGTTGGACTTTATTGAGCTTCCGTTTAACCATCCCATTTATCATCAGCAATTCGATTTTCCCAACGGGCTTCCTAAAATTCATCGGCACAACGGTAAAAATGCACAGGGCTTTGGCATTATTTACGAAGGCCGGCTTGTGGTGTTTTACGATTACGAGTGCGACCTGGGCGATGGTTGGGAGGATACCGAGGTGCACCACGATTCGCAGCAAAAGCATCTGGAAGCGTTACGTATGGGAGCCAATATTGTTCAGTACGTTTTCGGACAGTAGTTAATGCTTGAATGTTTGAATGCTTGAATGCTTGAATGCCTGAATGCTTGAGTGCTTGAGTGCTTGAATGGGTTTGGATGGTTTTTTTATCAAATTTAGTATGTTTCGATTGGAATACATACATTTGCACCTCAAAATTTTTATATGATTGTAATAGCGGATAGTGGGTCGACAAAAACCCAGTGGGTAGTGCTTGATGAGGGCAAAGTAGTGTTGGATTTAACAACCAAAGGTTTTAACCCGTTTTATTATAGTGCCAGTGAACTGGAGAGTGCTCTGTTTGATGAGTTGCACGCTGCTGTAAATGCTGACAAAGTGGATGAACTGTATTTTTATGGGGCAGGATGCTCTAACACCGACAACTGTTTCATGGTTGCTAATTCGTTAAAGCAGCTTTTTAAAAAAGCCGTCATTCATACCGAACACGACTTAACCGGTGCTGCTGTTGCTTTGCTTCAGAATAATAAAGGAATTGCCTGTATTCTGGGTACGGGTTCCAACTCTTGCATGTGGGATGGCAATAAGGTAATCGGGCATTTGCCATCGTTGGGTTGGCTGCTGGCTGACGAAGGAAGCGGGACTTATCTGGGAAAATTGTTGTTGCAGGAAATACTTTCCGGAGAGGCTAATCCGGAGCTTACTGCTAAATTTTATGAAACGTATCATTTGAATTTTGAGTCGGCTCTCCATAAAATCTATGGCGAACCCAATCCCAACCGGTTCTTTGCTTCGTTAAGTAAGTTTGCTTCCGGCAACATTGAATATCCCGAGTGCAGAAAAGCTGTTAAAAATTCGTTTTGCGATTTTGTTGAAAAGCAAATATCCAAGTACCCCGATTATCAAAATCAGATAGTTAGCTTTACCGGCTCGGTCGCTTATGTTTTTCAGGATATCTTAAAGGAGGTTCTTGAGGAACATGGAATTAAACCGGGTGTTATCTTAAAAAACCCCATGGAAGGGATGGTGATTTACCATTCAAAATTAAAATAGGTCTGCTGCCCGGGTTTTTCTTCAGAAACCTGCATTTTCGATTTTATTTTTTTATCGTTGCTTAGAGTGCTATTTTTGTGGCAAATACTTATGAATTATGTCACGAGAAGTTATACCCACCAGCCGGAAGGCTTTAAAAATTAATATTGATACTGATTTTTATGGCACATTTGCCGAAATAGGGGGAGGGCAGGAGGTGGCCCGAAACTTTTTTCAGGCGGGAGGAGCTTCGGGAACTATTGCAAAAACCATCTCGGCTTACGATAAAAGCTTTTCCGATGCCAATTACAACAACCATAAAAAAGGCCGGTATGTTTCGGAACATCGGCTGCAAAAGATGCTTAAAAAGGAGTATCATGAACTGGAAAAACTTCTAAGGGAAGAAAAACCGGATGCCTCTTTTTTCGCTTTTGCCGACACGGTTGAAATTCTTAACTATGCAAAAACCAACTATCCTCACGGTTGGATGGGCGTGCGATTTCAGTTAAACCCTGATAAGGAGCCCAATGAGGTGGTTATGCACATTAAATTGTTGGAAAATGATAGTCTGCTGCAACAGGTTACCCTGGGAACCCTCGGCGTTAACTTGATTTATGCCTGCAAGAATTATTACGATACCCCCAACACCTTTCTGCAATCACTCCTCGATAATGTGTCAACCGATCGGTTCCGGATTACCATGATGAAAATGTCAGGCCCCGATTTAGCCTACGTTGATAACAGGTTGTTGGGGTTGCAACTGGTTCGTAACAGGATGACCCATGCTATCATGTTCGATAAACATGGCAATGTGCAGCAACCTTCCGATATGCTTTATAAAAAAAATGTGCTGGCCTTTAGAGGAACCTTTAAACCCATTACTTATATTACCAAAGATATTTTGCGAAAAAGCCTCAATCTGTTTAAGCTGGATGAAGATTACAACGAGGAAAATACCTTGTCGTTTTGTGAAATGACTACCAATAACCTGTTGGCTGAAGGCGAGCTGGATGAAGTTGATTTTTTGGAACGGGTAAACATGCTAAATCTTATTGGCCAAAATGTGATGGTTTCCGATATTCGTGAATATTATAAAATTGTGGAGTTTTTCGGTCAGTTCAATTTGAAGAAATTACGGTTGGTAATTGGTGTTCCCACACTGGAAAAGGTGGTTGATAAACGATTTTACAAAGATTTAAAAGGAGGTATCTTAGAAGCCGTGGGAAAGATGTTTCCGAAAAACATGAAGCTCTACATCTATCCAACCGCGCGAAAAGGAACCAAAGAGATGGTAACATCCGAAAATATTAAAATGGATGATGATGTTCGGTATCTGTACGACTATCTTAGAGTCAACCGTTTTATCCTGGATATT
>CAZKGB010000054.1:0-10923 GCA_964551935.1 uncultured Lentimicrobiaceae bacterium
TGCAGCGGTGGTCATGCTTTACGGTGTTTATTCAAGTTACAAAAATCACCTCTTCAACACTTACGATTTTATACAGGGGTTGGTTATGTTGGCCTTAGGAGTCATGCTCACTTTCTTTTCACAAAATTCACTACAGTTTTTTGTAATAATAATTGGGTTATGGGCTGTTCTTATGGGAATTATCCAGCTATACATGGCTTTCAATTTATCCAAAGAATACAATGGGAAAACCTCGTTTATAGTAAATGGGTTAATTACATTGGTTTTTGGTGTTGCTTTGATGTTCAACCCATTTGAGATGGCCAGTTATATGGTGGTACTAACGGGTGTTTTAGCGTTATTGGTTGGGGTTGTTCTCCTGTTTCTGGCTTTTAAACTTAAAAGTTTTCGGATTACCATTGATGTTGATGATTAATCTTCAAACTTAATATCTTTAACGCGAAGTTGTAAATTTGTGACTCCCTGCCATGAGTTTTCAACTATGTGATAACATATTTTGAACGGTTCCCCTTTTTTTATTCTTTCGATATGATGTCCCTGGTTAAAGGCAATGGCCGGGACAGGGTTTCCGGACCGGTTTCGGTGTACGACCGAAAACTTAAGGTGTTCACCTCCGTTTTTACCAACAAGACGGGCATATCCCGCATCTATTAAATCGGAGGATTGAAAAAGGGGTAACATATTGCCGGGACCAAATGGGGCAAACTGCTTTAAAATGTTATAAAATTTAGTATTAATATCACTGATAAACAATTCAGCATCCAACTCAATTTCCGGAATCATCATATCTTCAGTAAGATGTTTTTGGGCATATTTTTCAAAGCAGGAAACAAATTCTTCCAGTTTTTCCGGTTTAAAAGCCAAACCGGCCGCAAAGGTGTGACCTCCAAAATGCTCTAATAGATGAGAACAGGAGTCGATGGCATCATAGATATCAAACTTTTTAATTGAGCGTGCCGAGCCTGATATCAACCCGTCAGAATAAGTAAGAACAATGGTTGGGCGATAAAAATTTTCAATCAGGCGCGATGCTACTATACCAACAACTCCCTTGTGCCATTCAGGATTATAAACGATGGTGGTTTTTCGCTTTTCCATATCATCATTACCGACAATCATATCAATTGCCTCCTTGGTAATATCACGATCGAGGTCGCGCCGATGAAGATTTAAATTGTTAATTTGCTTACCCAGTTTGTTGGCATACTCCATATCCTTACTTATCATAAGTTTTACCGAATCGGTAGCACTTTCGAGCCTGCCGGCAGCATTGATCCTTGGGCCAAGTAAAAACACAAAATCACTGATGGTAATTTCTTTATCGAAATAAAACTTTTTACTTTTTCCTTTTTTTAAACCTGCCGATTGAAACAGTGTGAGTATGCCGGGGCGTGGTTTTTTATTCAGCTGCTTAAGTCCGAAATAAGCCAACACCCTGTTTTCACCGGTAATAGGAACAATATCGGCAGCAATACTTATGGCCACCAGATCGAGCGACTCGAAAACGAGTTCCTCTTCCACCTTCATTTTTTGGGCAATGGCCTGGGTAAGCTTAAAACCAACACCGGCTCCCGAAAGTTCATGATAAGGATAATTGCAATCGTCGCGTTTGGAATCGAGCACAGCCACCGCCTTTGGCAATTCATCTCCGGGCCGGTGATGATCGCCAATAATGATATCCAGCCCTTTTTCGTTGGCATAGTTAACTTTGTCAACGGCTTTAATACCGCAGTCAAGGGTAATCATTAAGGTGGCTCCGTGTTCGATGGCCGTATCTATTCCTTTGTAGGATATTCCATACCCCTCTTTATAACGGTCGGGAATATAAAACTCTACCTTTTTATGAACGTGTTTTAAAAAGTTATACACGATTGAAACAGCCGTTGTTCCATCCACATCGTAATCGCCATAAACCACTATTTTTTCACCTTTGAATATGGCTGTTTGAATTCGTTCGACCGCTTTGTCCATGTCTTTCATAAGAAAGGGGTCGTGCAGGTCGGATAATTTTGGTCTGAAAAAACTTTTTGCCTGATTATAGTCAGTAATCCCCCGTTGGGCCAGCAAAGCAGCTAGTCGGCGACTAATGTTGAGCTCTTTTGAAAGTCGTTCAACAACCTCACTTTCAGGTGCTTTTTTAAACACCCAACGATTTTCCATATTGATAATTTTTAGCGAGTAAAGGTAATAATTCCAGCCTTATTAACAAAAGCTGAAACAAATCACTTGGGGTAAAAATTACCTATACGGCATAATAGTTTACTAATGAGCGACAAGCATCTATTCTTTTAAAAAAACTTCTTCTATTTTATCCAATGTATCCGGATTGATAACCGTTAATTTAACTTTTTTACCTTCAACCGTAAAAAGCATGAGGGCATATTGTGTTGAAAATTTCTCAACCGATGACGACCAAAGCAGCTTTTCCTGTCCATAATAGGGTGCCCCGGAGGAACCATTGGTAATCTGCCAAAAAGGTCTGTTAAGATGTAGCTTTTTATGATTCCAGTTTTCAGGATAGCGTGGTGTTTTGTCGGTCAGTTTCATTCTGCAATAGTTGTGTTCGTCGCCGGTAAGCAAAGCCACCACTTTTGGATTTTTATTTACGATGATGTTTAAAAATTCATCTCTCCGTTCGATAATACCTTTTTTAACAGGCTTGCCCGCAATGTATGGCCTGATTTGGTTGTTACCCCCATACCACATATCATCTCCGGAGTGGCCCCCGTTAGGAAAGGCCGGTGTATGAATGGTTACAAAAATATTATCGATATCGCTATCCCGGTTTAACTCCGCCAGTATATTATCTAACCAAGCCAACTGGTTATCCATAATATAACCATGAACATTGCCACCAATTTCGGGAATATTATAGGTGCTAGGTGTATATAAATAATTAGAGTGCATTACAACTATCGCAGTATTTCCATACACGTAATAATAGGACGTTTCGCGATACGGGGGAAAATCTTTGCTATTCTTATCGGGATCGTATTTACTTCCGTCTTCGCTTACCGGGCCGTTTTCGAAATTCACAAACTCATCAGCAAAGATGCGTTCACCGGAATTAGCGGAATAGGGAAATTTATCTACCGAAAGTCCGTATTTGCTCCCATCATCAAAAGAGGTTACCACTACTTCATGATTTCCGGGTGCCACATAAAACGGTATATAGTGCCAAAAAGGTTCCAAACTACGTTTCCAGTTTTTATATTCCAGTCGTGTTTCGCCAATACTGGTTGAGTAGCCGTTAATCATATCGCCGGTAAATTGAAAAAAAGCGGCATTTTTCGAAAGGGCCAGGGCTGCCATTTTTTTCATAATGTAAGCGTTTGTACCATAAATGTTTCTTTCGCCACCGCCATTACCCTGCCTGGAATCGCTGGTAAAAGCAAAAACAAATGGTTCCCGGCTTCCTTTTTCGGGATTTGTTTTAAACCAATAACTCTCTTCATTATCGCCATAACGAACTGTGTAGTTGTATTTTGTGTCGGGTGTTAAATGGTGAACCCTGATTTCGTGATGCAAATCTCCAACCATATTCATCATCTTTGCCCGGGCTGTAAAGACCATTCCGTTAACTTCTACCGAAGGGTTACATGGCTTATTTGTATTAAACCAGATTACTGCTTCATTGTTAGTTACTTTGTTAACAAAAGGACCTTCGGTTATTGACAAATCCACTTCAAAAGGACTTTTTCCTTTAATGTTAATTTTTCCATCGTAAATAATGGCTCCTTTGTTGTTTACTATTCGATATCCCAGTTTTACTTTTCCTGTCGATTCATAATTAGCAATATCATACTTTCCTCCCATGGCTAAAAGATTAATTTTTGCCTTCCCCTCAATAATTTTTGCCGATCGTTTAAAAAATACCGGTTGTGGAAACTTCGAATCTTTGTAGGCATACATTCCGTAATAAATGGTTCCCCAAAAATCCTCCTTGCCAAAATCAAACGAAATACCCTCTTCGTTGCCAACAGGGTTTATTAATATACTATCGGATGTGTAAAAAGAGGTGGACTTATCTAAATAGGCTTTTGCTCCCGTTTTTGGCGAAATGTAAACTAAATTGCCGTTACTATCGTAATCGATATTGGAAAGGATTTTAGGAATTATAACACTACTACCGGTTTGCCCAAGAGTAGTAATGATTAAACTAAAAAATAAAATAATAAGCGTAACTTTTTTCATAACAGTTGTTTATTTATTGAGGTACAAATGTAATTTATCCAACAGTATCAGGGATTAAAAAATTATGAAATATGATTATTTATTTTTTGGGTGGTTGCACTTTTAAAAAAAGGTTTAAATTTGCCATTTATCTTTTTATCCAAAAGGTAGCACAAAAATACTAACAAGTTATAAGACAATTACATTAATGAAAAAATTTATTCCTCTAAGTTTAAAAACAGTTTTTTGGGTTGGTTTAATTGCCCTCCTTTTTTCTTCCTGTGTACCCCAAAAAAAGATGCTTTATATGCAGGTAAAAGATGAAGCAGATACATTGAGTTCGTTTTATAATGACAAAAATATTGAGTACAGAATACAACCCGGTGATAACTTGTACGTAAAAGTTGTAAGTTTAGATGAACAAACCACCATACTGTTAAACCCAAACGGAGCATCAGGCAGTTACTTAAACAGTGACGCTTCCATCTATCTAAACAGCTATACCGTTAATGAAAAGGGATATTTGGATTTTCCGCTTACCGGTGAAATATTAGTGAAAAACCTTACCGTTGATGAAATCAAAGCCAAGCTTAAGGAAAATCTCAAAATTTATTTAAAGGAGTTTGTTGTCATTGTTAAGATGGTTAACTTTAACCTTACCTTGTTAGGAGAGGTTCAAAGACCGGGGCAATACAAAGTGTACCAGAACAGCATCAACCTTTTTGAGGCTGTTTCGATGGCCAGCGACTTAACCGATTTTGCCAATCGTGAAAAGGTAGCCATTATACGGCAAACCAAAACAGGTTCCAAGGTAATCTATTTGGATATGACGAAGCGAGACATTCTTGAATCGGATTACTTTTACTTAAAACCCAACGACATCGTTTATGTTACGCCTGTTAAGGGTAAACAGTTTACGTTTGCTCAATTCCCTTACGGTATAGTATTCGGGTTTATTTCTACCACCATATTAATGCTTAATTATTTAAAATAATAACAAAAATTATCTCATAAAGTGGAAAACAATATTAATAACTTACAATATCAGCAACAGCAACAAGAAGAGTCAGTCGACATAAAGTCGATGTTTTTTAAATTTGTACGTTTTTGGTACTTATTTGCTATTGCTGTTTTTGTGGCTGTGGTAGTGGCTTTTTTGTTTAACAAATATACCTCTCCCGTTTTTGAAGTAAAATCATCAATTTTAGTAAAAGATGATAAATCTGCCCTCGACCCCTCTTCGTTAATTGGCATAGGATTAAGTAACAACCAACAAAATGTTGAAAACGAAATCGGAAAATTAACCTCCTTTTCACTATCATACCGTGCTATTAAAAAACTTGATTTCGAGATTTCCTATTTTCTTGAAGAAGGGCTGATGAAAACTGAACTTTACCACGAAGCACCATTTACGGTAGTTTTTGATACAGCAGTCCCTCAAGCCGTGGCGCTTAATTATACCATGAAAATTTTAAACAGCAACGAATATATAATTGAAGCACAAGGTGAACTTATTAAAAAGTATATTTTCTCAAAATCTAAATTCTTAGAAGACACGGTGTTAAATAAAATTGAGATTAGAGAAACTCATCAGTTTGGCGAACCGGTTGATAACGGATTCAACACTTTCAAGGTAATATTAAATGATAAATTTGATATGGAAAAGGACCTTGATAATACCTACGGATTTACTTTTAACGACTATTTTAGTTTAACCAAACTTTTTAGAGATTTTAAAATTGAGCCTATTAATAGGGAGGCCTCTATATTAGAAATTACTTTTCAAGGAAAAAACGTTAAAAAAGACGTTTACTTTTTAAATACCTTAACCAGAGAATATTTGGAACAAAGCCTTGAAAAAAAGAATCAAATTGCAGAAAACACCATCCGTTTTATCGACAGTCAGCTTGGTGTAATTTCCGATTCGTTAAACTCAGCCCAGCTTGCATTGCAAAAATTCAGATCGGCCAACGAGGTAATGGATATTAGTTTCCAATCGCAACAGTTGTTCGAATACCTTAACGACTTACAAAAGCAAAAAGCTGAACTTATGGTTAAAGCCAATTACTATCAAAATCTTAAAAACTACATTATTAAAAACAGAAATAACATGGATGAACTTGTAGCACCTTCTGCTATGGGTATAGATGATCCGGTTTTAAATCAGTTAGTTGGCCAACTTATTAACCTTTATAACGAGAAATCGATGCAGCTTTTAGCTTCTACCGAAAGAAGCCCTGCCGTAATAAGCTTAAACAGCCAAATTAAGAGTACTAAAAATGCCATTATCGAAAACATTAACAATATCATTAAAAACTCTAACCAGTCGTTAACCGAGGTAAATAAACGAATTACCAAGCTATCAGGTAAGGCCAGCAGTTTACCGGTTACCGAAAGAGAACTGTTTAACTACAAACGAAAATTTGATTTGAGCAATAATGTTTATACTTTCCTGTTGGAAAAGAGGTCGGAAGCTCAAATTACCAAGGCTTCCAATATGCCTGATAACGAAATAATTGATGTTGCCCGAGAAGAATTAAACGAACAAACTTTCCCCAAAAAAGGATTAAACTATCTAATTGCTTTGATTTTAGGTCTTGTATTCCCTGTAATATACGTTTTGGGGAAAGATTACATGAACGATAAAATTATTGATAAGAAAGATATTGAATCGGTTACTAATTTCCCCATTATTGGTCAGCTGCTTCACTCCGACAAAGAGACGCAGTTAGTTGTTGCGGAATCGCCAAAATCAAGTATTGCCGAGTCCTATCGCTCATTACGAACCAATATTCAATTTTTGGTTAAGGGGCAGGAAAAAACAACCATTATGGTAACCGCCGACATGGTAAGTGCCGGTAAAACCTTTGTTTCGATGAACCTTGCCAGTGTTTATGCCCAGTACGGTAAAAGAACGGTGTTGTTAGGGTTTGACCTTCGTAAACCAAAAATCTATCAGGACTTTAAAATTTCCAACAACGTTGGTTTAACTTCCTACCTGATTAATAAGGCCACAATTGATGAGATTATTCAGCCTTCGGTACGAATACAAAACCTTGATATTATCCTCGCAGGGCCGGTACCCCCTAACCCTGCCGAGTTAATTGCATCAGAAAAAACCACGGAACTTTTTCAGGAACTGCGCGAAAGATATGATTACATTATTATTGATACTCCTCCGGTAGGGCTGGTTACCGATGCTTACCTGTTGATGGAGCATTGCGATATAAACATTTACCTGGTACGCCAAAATCTTACCAACAAAAAAGTATTTGCCTCCATTGTTCAGAGTATCGAAGAACGCGGATTAAAAATGTATATCGTTGTTAACGATATCAACCTTAAAGGGGGATATGGTTATGGCTACGGTTATGGCTACGGTTATGGCTACGGTTATGGTTATGGCTACGGCTATGGTTATGGCTACGGCTACGGATATTATACCGATGATAAACCTACTAAAAAGAAATCATTCTTTAAACGGTTGTTTAATAAGATTTAGCAGGGTTAACACAACAATCATATCATGAAAAAGTTTGCCTTAATCGGAGCTGCCGGATACATAGCACCACGCCATATGAGAGCAATAAAGGATACCGGGAACGATTTGACGGTTGCTTTAGATCCTTTTGACAGTGTTGGAATTATTGACAGCTTTTTCCCACAGGCTGACTTTTTTACTGAGCCGGAGCGTTTCGACCGGCATCTTGATAAATTGCGAAGAAAGGGAGGAGATTCAAAAATTGATTTCGTTTCTATCTGCTCGCCAAACTATCTTCACGATTCCCACATTCGTATGGCATTACGTAATGATGCCGATGCCATTTGTGAAAAACCATTGGTGCTTAACCCCTGGAATATTGACGGTCTGGAAGAGATAGAACGAGAAACCGGCAGAAAAATATTTAATATCCTTCAGTTAAGACATCACCCGTCGATTATTGCATTAAAGGAGAGATTTGACAACCTTCCTGACGATAAAATTCATGATATTGAATTGACTTACATTACCTCAAGGGGCAAATGGTACTTCTATTCATGGAAAGGAGACATCGCCAAGTCGGGTGGAGTTGTAACCAATATTGGTATTCATTTTTTTGACATGTTAAGCTGGATATTTGGTGAGGTGAAAGGTAACACGGTTCATCTTATGCAGGAAAACAAAGCTGCAGGAATGCTACAACTGAAAAAAGCCAACGTAAAATGGTTTCTAAGCCTAGATAAAAATGACCTTCCAAAACAGGCAGTCGATAAAGCAATACCAACTTATCGATCGATAACCATTGATGAGGAAGAGTTAGAGTTTTCAGGAGGATTTACCGATTTGCATACCGTAAGCTATCAATCCATATTAAGTGGTAAAGGTTTTAGAATTTCCGAATCCAGAAACTCCATTAACATTGTACACACGATACGGTCGAACAAACCGGTTGGCCTAAAAGGCGATTTCCATTCATTTTTGAAATAGTATGATGGCTGTTGACCTTGAAACAAAGAAGTGGTATGCCGTTTATGCCAGATCACGTGCTGAAAAAAAAGCAGCCGAAGAACTTTTCTATCAAAACATCGAACATTACCTGCCTTTAATAAAGAGGCTTAAGCAGTGGAGCGACAGAAAAAAATGGGTTGAAGAACCTCTTTTTCGTTCCTACGTTTTTGTGTGCACCAACCAAAAAGATTATTACCGGGTATTACAAAATCCTCACTTGGTAAGATATATCACCTTTGAGGGAAAAGCTGTTCCCATACCTAACCAGCAAATTGAAGCTATTCGAGTTTTTCTTGAAGAGAAGGAACCCGAAGAACCGGAGAACATAAAATGGTTAAAAGGAGAACGGGTTGAAGTAATAACGGGCGACCTGACCGGTTTAACGGGTGAACTTATCGAGGTAAACGGAAAGCATAAGGTTAAGGTGCAAATTGATGTAATTGGTAAATCTATCTCAATTTATATTCCCAAAAACAAATTACGGGTTATCGGGTAATGCCCATTATTTTCGTAATTTATTACGTTTTATTTCCTGCCGTAATCTGCCGGGATTTCGCCCCAGGCATCGGTTCTCCATTTAAGTATGGGATTGCTCCATTCATTGGTTTTTAGCCACTCAACAGCTTTTTCGATGGCATCAAAAAGAGCTGCATTTTTAGCCGTTTTGCGCAACTTGGTATTAACCCTTCGCTTACTTACCCAACTTATGGCAGTATTTGAATCGGAATAGAGAGGAATTTTTAACCTGTTCTGTTTCAGGTAAGCTAACCCCAGCACGATGGCCAGAAACTCGCCTATATTAACCGTTCCCTCAGGATAAGGTCCACGGGCAAACACCTGCTTTTTCGTATCTGTCATAACACCACGATACTCTAATATTCCGGGATTTCCGGCGCATGCCGCATCCACCGACAGACTTGGAACGACAGGTTTGCCAATTGCTTCAAGCTCGAAATCAGATAGCCCGGAGCCCTTTTTTGTATCTAGTCCCCGGTAATTTTCGTAAAAACTTTTGGCAGCATCTTCGGCCTCTTGCTTATTTACAAAGGCTTTATATTGCGCCCCCACAACCCCCTGAACTTGTTTTTTGCACTCCTCCCACGTAGTGTAAATTCCCGGATTATGCCCTTTCCAAACCACGTAATACTTTTTAACTTTCTTTTTTCCCATGGCATCAAAAGTATAATTTTTATTTTGTTAATTTTGGCTCAACAAATAATTAGTTAACATGAAATATTTATCTGTATATGTTCTGGTTTTGTTTACGATGATATCGTGCACAAACAGTAGTGGTGTTTATTTTGAAAAGAGTGTACCTCTTGAAAAACACAACTGGCAACGGTTTCATAACATTGATTTTAATGTGCCCGTAAAAAAAGACAAGCTATTAGACTTTTCGATGATTTTTAAATACAACGAGGATTTTAAAGATGTGTGGCTTCCGGTAAATATTACTTTTACCACTCCGGGTGGTGAGATACGCACAAGAAATTACCGGTTTAGTCTGTTAAACAGAAAAACCCGTAAAAAGCTGGGAACCACGACAGATCACGTTACAACAGTAATTATTCCTATTCGTAAGGAGATGCCGTTTATTGCCAATGGTAATTGTGTGGTTAGCATTGAAAAACGAATTCCCAAGATGGATACTTACGGTATTGAAGAGGTAGGGTTAAAGGTGGTAATGAGCCAACCTAAAGAGGAACCTAAAAAAGATAATTAGGTAAATCGTTATTAATTTTCTTTTTATAAAAGGCAACTCCGTACTTTTTTGAGTAAAAAATTTGCCTTGCCAAACAAGTAGCTATAAAAGTTTATCCGGAGATTTGAACTTTATGTTTTGTAAGGAAAAGTAAAAATACCTGGTAAAAATATTTGATTTCTAACTCTATAGCACCTCTCACGGTTTGCAACCGTGAGCTTTTGAAACAATAAAAAGCATGATAAAAAAACATTTCATCATCGAATTTTACTGATGGTTTTCTGACATAAGAATGCAATATCTATGACATCCCCCGGCCATGTTACTACTTCCGCTGCGGTATCCTTCGACACCCTTCGACACCCTTCGACAAGCTCAGGGTTCGGCTCAGGGTTCAGCTCAGGGTTCAGCTTAGGGTGCGACTCAGGAGCGGAAGCTCGGCATGACCTTCGTTTATTTAGAGATGGATTTGAATTGAAAAACGTGCGTCGGTCAGCCCGAGTGTTTTTTTTGTCTATATTCCCAACGTTGTTTTCAGCTCTTTAATCCTTGATTTACT
>CAZKGB010000055.1:0-10820 GCA_964551935.1 uncultured Lentimicrobiaceae bacterium
TGACCTGAGTGAATATCTGGGACAAAAAATTTACCTTGCTTTTAAATACACCTCTACTGACGATGCCTCTTCAACCTGGGAAGTGGACAACCTCTTTGTTTTTGGTGTTAAAGCCACCGGAGTTGACGAAAACAACGCCGGAAATGTTTCTATTTATCCCAATCCGGCTACCGGATATTTCAACCTTAGCAGTAACCTGAATGGAACACTTACCATGATAGATATCTCCGGAAGGGTTGTTTTAAGTAAAGAAATTGTTTCAGGAAACAATACCATTGATATTTCAACCTTAACAAACGGCATCTATATAAGCAACGTTGTTCTTAGTAACGGCTCAAAAACAACCGCCAAGATTATGGTAAAATAAAATAGCACTCAATTATCAAAAAAAAAGACTTCTCAGCGGGGAAGTCTTTTTTTTTATCCGCTTGTTAAAAATACTATTTTTGTATGAGCATTTATTTAATGTCAGGCTAAACCTTACGACCCTGACAGATAATCATTATTTTTAGTTGACACCCTTTCACGCCGCTCAGGAGGGGGCAATCGGAATCTGCATTCCGGTTTTTACGAGTGGCAAACAAACAACAAGAGAACCCATTATGGCAATTATTAGTTCCGTAATAAGCTGGCTGATTAAAAAAAGAATCCATCAGATCGAGTTGTTTAAAACCTATCCTGTGGATGTTCAGGATGAGTTGATAGGCAAGCTGATATCAACAGCCCGGAACACCGAATGGGGTAAAAAATATAATTACGAAAGTATTGCCACCATCAGCCAATTCAGACAACGCGTTCCAATTAGTAAGTACGAAGACCTTGAACCGATAATCGCGCGGTTACGAAAAGGAGAGCAAAACCTGCTTTGGCCTGAAGAGACAAAATGGTTTGCCAAATCATCGGGAACCACAGCCGGAAAAAGCAAGTTTATCCCCATGAGTCAATCATCTATTGAAGAATGCCATTACAAAGCGGGGAAAGATTTAATTTCAATCTATTTCGACCTGTATCCCGACTCCAAATTATTCGAAGGGAAAAGTCTGGTCATGGGCGGAAGCAGTCAGATTCAAGAGGTAAGTAACGCCTCTTATTACGAAGGCGACTTATCGGCTATCTTAATGCAAAACCTGCCTTATTGGGCCGAATTTATGCGAACCCCTTCTCTCAGCATTGCCCTGATGGACGAGTGGGAAAGCAAGCTGGCGCTGATGATAGAATCAACCATGAACCACGATGTAACCAGCATTTCAGGAGTACCATCCTGGTTATTGGTGCTTATTAAAATGATACTTAGAAAAAAAGACACCGACAATCTTATGGATGTCTGGCCCAATTTAGAGGTCTTTTTTCACGGAGGTGTCAGCTTCAACCCCTACCGGAAGCAGTTTCACGATATCATTAAAAACCCGAATATGGTGTACCTCGAAACCTACAACGCATCGGAGGGATTTTTTGGCATTCAAGATCAAAGAAACAGCTACGACATGCTGTTGATGCTTGACTACGGTATTTATTACGAGTTTATCCCGTTTGAAAACGTTAACGATGAACAGCCGGAAACCGTTTTGCTGGAGGATGTAGAATTGGGTAAAAACTACGCCATGGTTATTACTACCAATTCGGGACTTTGGCGGTATGTAATCGGCGACACGGTAATGTTCACCTCTACGAATCCCTTCAGAATTAAAATTACAGGGCGCACCAAACTGTTTATTAACGTGGTAGGCGAAGAGGTAATCATTGATAACGCCGAAAAGGCTTTTTCCATGGCATGCGAACGTACCAACGCCATTATTACTGAATTTACCGGAGCACCCAAATTTGAAAATGAGGATGGTAAAAAAGAGCTGTCACACCAGTGGCTTATCGAATTTGAAAAACCACCTGAGAATTTTGACTTTTTTAAAGATGCTTTTGACACGGCTCTAAAATCGTTAAACTCCGATTACGAAGCCAAGCGTTATCAAAATCTGGTACTAAAACCGCCGGTAATAATTTCGGTACCTAAAGGCACTTTTTACAACTGGATGAAGAAACGGAAAAAGCTTGGCGGACAGAACAAAGTACCCCGAATGTCGAACGACAGAAAATACATTGATGAAATTCTGGAAATGATAAAGTAATTTTTTTACTTTCGTACCAAATTAAACTTATTGATATGCATGTTGCTGTAGCAGGAAATATTGGGTCAGGTAAAACGACTCTAACCAAATTGTTGTCAAAACATTACAAATGGAAACCACATTATGAGGATGTTGAAAACAATCCTTATCTTAACAGCTTTTATGAAGATATGCAGCGCTGGTCGTTTAACCTGCAAGTCTATTTTCTCAACAGCCGGTTTCGTCAGGTTATCGATATTCACAAGAGTGGGAAAAATGTTATTCAAGACAGAACCATTTACGAAGATGCTTACATTTTTGCCCCAAACCTACACTCCATGAACCTCATGTCGACACGCGATTTTGAAAACTACATTTCGCTGTTCGAGCTGATGAGTTCATTTATCAAAGCACCAGACCTGCTAATCTACCTTAGAGCCAATATCCCAACGCTGGTTGAACAGATTCAAAGCCGGGGACGTGAGTACGAGGAATCAATTCGCCTTGACTACCTTAAGCTTCTCAACAACCGTTACGAAAACTGGATTACCAAGTACACATTAGGCAAACTCCTTATCATCGATGTTGACAATCTGGACTTTAAAAAACCTGAAGATTTAAGTATCGTTATCGAAAAGGTAGATGCCGAAATTAACGGCCTCTTTTAACTCAAAACAGTTTGCCATGAACATCATCGGAATTATTCCGTCGCGGTACGCTTCAACGCGGTTTCCGGGTAAGCCGCTGGCTATGATTGGCGGTAAAAGCATGATTCAGCGGGTTTATGAGCAGGCAAAAAAAGCAACTAATCTCACACGCGTGATGGTTGCCACCGATGACGAACGAATTGCCGGGCATGTAGCTGCATTTGGCGGTGAAGTAACCATGACAGATACCGGTCATACAAACGGAACCTCCCGATGTTTAGAAGTAATTAAAAAACCTGAATTTCAATCGGCAGAGGCGGTTATCAATATTCAAGGTGATGAACCATTTATCAATCCCCAACAAATTGACCAGCTGGCATCGCTGTTTACAGATCAGCAAACCGAAATAGCCACCATGGCTGCCGTTATTAAAGAGCATGATGAACTGTTTGACCCCAACACGGTTAAGGTGGTTATTGACCAAAACAATTTTGCCCTCTGTTTTTCACGTCAGGCCGTTCCGTTTAATCGCGGACACCATCCCGACCGGTGGATAGAACATCATCACTATTTAAAGCATATTGGTATTTATGGATACCGGACAAGTGTTTTACAAAAGATTACCGCGCTCCCTCCCACTCCTCTCGAAGAGGCCGAAAAGTTAGAACAGCTCAGATGGCTTGAAAACGGTTTTAAGATTAAGGTCAAAATAACTGATTTTGAGAGTATTTCGATTGATACTCCTGCTGATTTAGAAAAAATCCTCCATAATATTTGACAACTCATTACTATTTAACTACTTTAGCAAGTTCCTTTAAACCCTAATTAAAAATGGTAATTGCAAGGTACATAGGCGATTTACTGTACGATTACGAATGCGTTGTAATCCCCGGACTGGGAGGATTTATCATTAATGACAAGCCCGCTTCGGTAAATTACAATACGCATTACTTTAAACCTCCCTTCCGCGAAGTGATGTTTAACCCCTACCTGCGTACCAATGACGGGTTGCTGGTAAATTACATTGCCAAAGAGGAAAACCTCACTTATCAGGACGCAAAAAAGAGAATGGACACTTTTGCCATTGCTTGTCAGCAAGCACTCGACAACGGTAAACAAATAAGGTTTGATAAAGTAGGTACCATTCGTAAAGACGAAAACGGAAAGGTTGTTTTTAATCAGGACACTACCATCAATTACAACCCAAACTCATTTGGCCTGTCGCCATTTATTTCACCGGCGGTAAATAAAATAACCGATGAAGAGCGAATCAAGGAGGCAATTAAAAAAGTTAAAAACAGCAGTGAAAAAACTGCCCCTCCCGCCACCGAAAAAGTTAACAAGCGTAAAGACAGAACTCCTGCCGATCAACCTAATACATTAAAAGAGGGTGATGGCCGTGTGTTGGTAGCAAGAAGAAGATCACCCTATCGTTCACAATTTTATTTTATCCTCCTGATACTTCTGGGAATGCTCGCCGGGTGGGGTGTGATGAACAAAGAGATTGTAACAGCGTATTATGCTCAATACGGCGCTAAACTCCCGGTATTTTACAACAACGCGGGAAGCTATATTGCCAACAACGTCGAAATCCTTCCCATAAAAGAATTGAGCAAGAGTACCTCAACATTGTGGCTGGTTAATTTTTTCAAAAAAGGGGATGCGGACAACAACACCACAGCCCTTGCCAACGATGACCTGACCTTTAAAGCCACTCCAACAAACACATCACCGGAAACGGTTAACCGGGAAACTGCTGCGAATTTAAAAACAGAAGAATCTGCTCCCAATAGTGCTGATGCATTAAATTCAGCTGAAGTTATTGAAAACAACACAGGTGAAGATGAAGCAGCCGGCACCGAAGCAAAAGAGGAAACAATTTCCGCACCCGAACAGGTGGCAGAAGATGAACCTTCAGAACCTGCTATCAGCGTAGAAACACTTCCGGAAGAAAATATTACCCCGTCCGCGGAAAATAACATCGAAGAGACATCGCCACACTACTCCTATTTTATTATTGCCGGCTCATTTAAAAACCACGACAATGCCTTAAGATTAATTAAGGTGTTACAGGCAAAAGGATATGTGGCCATTGTTGCAGGCACCAACAAATATGGCATGACCAGGGTAGCTTACGCGGGATTCAACACCATGGAAGAGGCAGCACAACAATTGTCCACCATCAGGCAACATCAAAATCCCTCTGCCTGGATCATGAGAAAATAACCCCTTTTTATCGAGTATGAGTAATAAAAATAAATTGCAACGTTTTGCCGAAAACAAAACTTTCAGCAATATGTTTCAATACACTTTTGACGAAGTAAAAGATGGCTTTTATTTAAAAGGTAACTGGCGCAAGAGTTTTTTTAAAAACAACAACCCCATCGTGGTAGAGTTGGCATGTGGAAAAGGAGAGTATGCCGTAGGACTGGCGCAACGGTATCCCGACAAAAACTTTATTGGCATCGACATTAAAGGAGCCCGAATATGGCAGGGGCTTGTCAATGCCCAAAAACTCAACCTTTCCAATGTTGCTTTTATCCGAACCCGTATCGATCAGATTGGTTTCTATTTCAACAAAAAAGAGATTGATGAAATCTGGATAACATTCCCCGATCCTCAACCACGCCGCATCAAAGAGAAAAAACGTTTAACCTCTCCACAATTCCTAGCACGCTACAAACCCCTCTTAAAAGAAAACCACATCATCCACTTAAAAACCGACAACCTGATTTTTTACGACTACACCATGGATGTTATTCGCGACGACCATCACGAGCTTCTTTATGAAAACGAGGATATCTACCACTCGGAACTCGACAATGAGGTTACCCAAATACAGACCTTTTACGAGAAAATTTGGCTAAAGAATGGTGTAAAAATTAAATACCTTGAATTCAGAATCAATAAGGATGCCTACACAAGATAATTTTTTTGAACGTGTTTACGAGGTGGTAAAAGAGATTCCTTACGGAAAAGTAACAACCTACGGAATCATCGCTGAATTTTTAGGAAGTAAAGGTTCAGCCCGGATGGTTGGATGGGCACTTAACAGCACGAAATACAACCTGGAAAACATACCGGCTCACCGCGTGGTTAACCGGCAGGGATTGTTAACCGGCAAGCGCCATTTCGGGGGAAACGATACGATGAAAAACTTGTTGGAAAGTGAAGGCATTCTTATTGAGAATGACAAGATTACTAATATGGAAAGTTACCTTTGGAATCCTTCGACGAGATAAAAACAGAGTTTTATTTTATCTCGCTTAAAGAAATTTTTTTAACCCGTCCAAACAGGTAATGTAATAGGTGGCTCCGTTAACCACATAGTTGGCGTTTGGATCGAAAAGCACCTGATCCATTCCCACCTTTTTGGCCCCTAGAATATCTACATCCAAATCATCACCAATCATTAAACTTTCCGAAACCGTTGCGCCTGCTTTTTGCATGGCGTAATGAAATATCTCTTCGTTGGGTTTTTTAATGCCGGCCTCCTCCGAAGTAACTACCGTAGCAAAATAGACTGCCAATCCGGAGGCTTTAATTTTAACATCCTGAACCTCCTGAAAACCGTTGGTGATGATGTGCAGCTTGTATTTCGGGTAGAGATAATCCAATGCAGCCAATGCCTGCGGAAAGAGATTAACTTTTAACGGACTTAAAGTAACGTAATCCATCCCAATGGTTTCAGCCAACTCAGCATTGTCGATACCAAAATCTTTAAGCGTTAAATAAAACCTGCGGCCACGAAGCACCTCCTTCTCTATCCCGCCGATTCGATATAAATCCCATAACTTTTTGTTATGAACCTCATACACATCATGAAAAATATCAACCGACTCAATACCCATATCCTTTAGCTTTCGGTTTTCAAAAATCTCGGCAAATGTCTCCATGGAGCTTTTATCGAAATTCCAAAGCGTCCGATCAAGATCAAAAAACAGGTGTTTATATTTCATTCAATCGGTATTTACTGTTTAAACTCTTCTTCCCCACTCCAAAACTGCCGGCGTAACCACTCGAAAACGGCGATGCCCAGTGCATGGGTTACATTCAACGAGGATATCACTCCGGGAATCGGTATATATACAATTTTGTCGGCCATTTTTAATATCCGTTCACTAATCCCAAAAACCTCATGCCCCACGATAAAAGCCACTTTCGGAGGCAATCCGGTTTGATAAATATTAACAGCGCTTTCGGCGGTTTCAATGGCAACTAATATATAATCGGGCGGGATGTTTTCGCTAAGTTCATCCTGTTCAATTATTATCCATGAAACTTTTTCATCGGCACCGGAAGCTGTTTTTTTAATTTTCCAGCTACGAGGCATCTCTTCGGTATCACTTTTTAAAAAAATGACCTTTTCTGCCCCCACGTTAGCAGCCAAACGCAGAACCGACCCCATATTCTCAGGAGTTCGCAAATTGTCGGCAACAATAACAGGTCTGGGGTTATCGGAATACACCTCACTTAGCTTCAATTGCTGAAACAGTTTGTATGAATTGATATTTTCGTCTGGTGTCATCGGAATGGCAAAAATAAAAAAAGCCCTGAGGTAATCAGGGCTTTTTTTATTACATCATCAAACTATTACTTAACAACAAGCTTTTGAGTTGCTGTTCCTAATGCCGAATTTGTTTTTACAAAGTAAACACCGTTTTGCAGCGACGACAAATCAATTTTTGCCGTTTTAGCCTCCACGGTTGTACTGTAAACCATCTGACCGAGTGCATTATAAATTTGTACCTCGGTAAGAGTTGTGTTGGCCGAAAGTGTAATACCATCCGTGGCAGGATTTGGATACATAGAAACATATCCTTTGTCACCGTTTTCGTTAATACCAACAAACACACCAATTTGAACAGGTACATTAATCCACTCATTGACTAAATCGTTGCTTCTAACAACCATGGTAGCATTATAAGCACCGGAGGTAAGGTTGTTGGCGTCAATGGTAAGGGTGGCATCTTCAGATGCGCCTGGAGCAACTGTGCCTGATGTAGGCGTTGTTGACAGCCATGCTTCCTGGGCATTACCTGTAAGGTGAGCACGAATATTCCAGTTCAAATTATAATCTGGATTACCATCACCAAGGTGACTCCAACCCGGTCCGAAAGCAATCCAGCTTCCATCAGGATTGTAGTTGGTTCCGTCATCGGTACTGGCCACAAAACTGTTTGCAGGAGCTTCAATGTAATAACCAACCCATAAGTCTTGTCCGTTTAACTTAACCGTTGTATCCAGATTAATGGTATTCCAATCGTTAGGTGTTACGGTAAAAGGTTGTGAAGTAATAAGAGCGCCGGGACCGGGAACATTATAGGAACCCATCTGCCAAACTCTTACTTCAAATGTAGTAACAGCACCATCTCCAATAAATACTTCAACGGAAGAGAGATCCATCCCAACATAATCTTTTATCATATCGGCACGGAAAACAACCGCAGTACGCCACTGAATATTGGAGTTTGCATTTCCAAAAGCATTGGCAGGATCACCATCATAATTCAATACAACGTCTCTGCTATCAGAGGCTGATGTTGAAGCTGTTAAATCAACCTTCGAAAGCTGACTGTTCAACACTTTAGAAACGGTATAATTTATTTTTTCGTTGCGGGGAGCGAACGAAGTACCTACTTCATAGGTGGGTGTTAAATCATACTCCAAATCCTGTTGCCCCTCGTTACCAATGGTGAGTGTTTCATCATCGGTTGTGCCACTCTCAACGACCACATTAAAGGCAGTAGGTGTAAGCGTAATTTCAGGAGCCTGAACACCTTCATCCAGCAAAATATAACCTACATCGTCCAGATAAGTTTTTGAAAAAGCCTCTTCTCCTTGGGGAGCACCGGCATAAAAATCAACACCACCCAACTGAATGGTAGTAGAGCCTGTACTGTAAACCCAAGCATTAATCAAAGTTTTATCGATATACATAAAGGCTGAGTCGTTGGATAAATCAATAATATTTTCAATTTCCATCCAGGTATTATGGTTATAGGTAAAGAAACCTACCTGTTCTCCATCAATGGACATGTATCCATCGCCTGTTTTACCAAAATAAACTTCATAAGCCCATTCAACACCCGGATCCTGGAAACGCTGAATATTAAAATATCCTGCAGAATCACCGGGAATATAATATTTGAAATTAATTTGATACTTCCCGGAAGTTTTGTTTCCAAGTTTCAGGATAAGGTCGGTACCATCTTCCAATAATGCGGAGTGTGACGGACTTGAAGAATAGGTATCTTTAACCTCAGCATCTTCACTTCCACCGGGCTGGTTTGTCCAGGTAGTCCACCAGTCTTGATCACCATCAAGAGCAACATATTGACCGGTAGTAAACGACTCAAAGTCATCCTGAAAAAGATAATCGTAACCGCTTTTAATCTGAACTCCGTCAACACCGGCAATATCACCGTCGTTACCAACATATTGCCATGCTATTTTAAAAGGAGTACCGGCATAAGCATCTAAGTTGATGGTAATTTTGTTCCAATCCCAGTCGGCATTGGGGTCAATTTCATCAACGGCGTTCCAAAGTTCGGTCCATGTTGTACCGTTATCAGTTGATATTAAACATTTTAAAGTAGCTGCCGTAAGCCAAGTACCACTTGTTCCGGCATACCAAATTAAATTCAGCGGGGTTTCACCACCGGCATTTATTTCGCTTGTGATAAGCCATTCATCCTGATCGACCGCTTCCCATGGACAAATTGCCGAGAAAAGGCTGTTGGGATCAACTACATTAAAATCGTGATTAGTAACGTTACCCTGTTCCCAAGTATTGTTAGCATCGAAAATAATTTGCGACCAACCTGTTGGTGGAAATAAACCCGAGGAGTCGAAATTCTCCTCCAACAACATGGCACGCGAACCGTTAGCAAGATTCTTGTCAAAGGTAGCATGAACCTGACCGGTTTTTAAACCAAGGGTTTGTGCTTTTGTTTGAAAAACCTTGCCATTTTGAGCAGAAACAAAACTGATGCTCACCAGCAATGCAACGGTAATAGCCATAATACGTGAAAATTTTTTCATAATCAATAAATTTTAGTTAACAATAATTTCATTTTTTTGAGAATTAACAAATATACTACATATACCTTTTTAAAAACAAAAAAAAACTTAATTTTATTTCGCCCTGTCATTTTAGTTCCAAAATTAGATCGTATTGATGTATTTTTTTCTATTTTTGACTAAATAACTAAAACCAATCATTATGAAATTTAAAAAATTTACCGTTTTATTTCTGGCCCTTATTGTTACGGTTACGGTATCTGCTCAAACAGACAACGATACTACCAACAAAAAGCCTGAGATTAAAAAAGGCTGGAATTTTGGAATTCTGCCAACCATTACCTACAACTCCGATTTAGGTTTTCAGTACGGCGCTCTTGTTGACTTGTACAATTATGGCGATGGTAAAATTTACCCCAAGTATTATGAAAGAGTTTACGTGGAGTGGTCGCGCTTTACAAAAGGATCCGGAATTAATAACCTTTCATTCGAATCAAACAGGTTACTAAAAGGAAGAACAATCTTCTTTGATGTAATGTATAACCCTGATGACCAATATGATTTTCTGGGAATGAATGGTTACGAATCGATGTATAACCTGGACTGGATCGACCCCTCTCAACAAGATTATAAAACCCGAATGTTTTATAAAAATCAAACCAAGCTTTTTAGAATAAAACTCGATGTACTAAACCCTATTAACAAAAAATTAAGCTGGACCGCAGGAATGATTTTTTATAACATTGGTGTCGATACCGTTGATATAGAAAAATTCAATAAAGGAAAAGATGACGTTGATAAGCTGCCAAGCAACACCACCCAACCCGGACTATACCAACGCTATGTCGATTGGGGGTTAATTCCTGAAGATCAAAAGAGCGGCGGATCATTTATGGGTTTTAAAGCCGGATTGGTTTACGATACCCGTGATAACTGGACCAGTGCCAATAAAGGAATTTGGACTGAGTTTGTTTTGATGTACGTACCTCCGTTTATTGGATCTGCTGAAGCCAATTATATGAAGTTCAGCTTTATTCATCGCCAATAC
>CAZKGB010000056.1:0-10803 GCA_964551935.1 uncultured Lentimicrobiaceae bacterium
CTTAAAAGTGTTGGCGAACTCGACATGATTGGCGGCCCCTACTATATAACCATGCTTACCAGCCGCATTGCTTCGGCAGCCAACGTAGAATACCATGCCCGTATCATCCAGCAAAAGTTTATTCAGCGCGAGTTAATAAAAATATCTTCCGATATTATTCGGGACGCTTACGAAGATACCACTGATGTTTTTAACCTGCTGGATAAGGCCGAGCAAAACCTTTTCAGTGTTTCGGAAACCAATCTTCGCAGAAACTACGAAGATATGCCCTCGTTGATAAAGCAGGCTATCGAAGATATTGAAAGTGCCCGAAATTCCGACAACCACTTCCGGGGAGTTCCTTCGGGCTATACCGAACTGGACCGGATTACTTCAGGATGGCAACGTTCCGACCTGATTATTCTTGCTGCACGTCCTTCCATGGGAAAAACCGCCTTTGCACTCTCTATTGCCAAAAATATTGCCGTTGACCACGATATGCCGGTTGCTGTATTTTCGTTGGAGATGTCAGCCGTACAGCTGGTAACCCGTTTGATATCGGCCGAAACGGAAATTCCGGCAGGCAAACTCAAACAGGGAGAACTTGCCGACCACGAGTGGCAACAGCTAAACAGCAAGATAAATAATCTGGTAGATGCCAAAATTTTTATTGACGACACCCCTGCCCTCTCCATCTTTGAACTTCGTGCCAAGTGCCGCCGTTTAAAACAGCAGCACGACATCCAGATGGTGTTTATCGATTACCTTCAGCTGATGAGCGGTGGTACCGAAAGTAAAGGAAACCGGGAGCAGGAGATTAGTAAAATTTCAAGATCCTTAAAAGCACTGGCCAAAGAGTTGGATATCCCTATTTTGGCGCTCTCGCAACTTAGCCGTAACGTGGAAAACCGCCCGGGACAAAGTAAACGGCCTATTCTTTCTGACCTTCGTGAGTCGGGTGCCATTGAACAGGATGCCGACCTTGTAATGTTTATCTACCGTCCCGAATATTATAAAATCGACGAATTTGAAGACAATACACCCACCGACGGCCTGGCAGAAATCATCATCGCCAAGCATCGTAACGGCGCTGTGGGCGATGTGCGGTTAAAATTCATCAAGCACCTGGCTAAGTTTGAAGATTACCTGTCGAACCCCCTTCTTGATGGCTACACCGCTTCCGATGTCGGAGCAGGCCTGGTAACCCGTCCATCCAAACTCAATGATATTGATGATTTCAACGATGAGCCTCCCGGCAACGCCACCAACTTTAAAGGAGAACCGTTTTAGCATCATTTAATCCGGAATACTTAATCCCATGAAAAGAACCATCTTAGTAACAGGCTCAACCGATGGCATTGGCAAAGAGGCAGCACTGGAACTGGCTTCCATGGGGCATCGTGTTATTATGCATGGTAAACGCCAGCAGGCCGGCCAAAAACTGGTTGAAGAGTTTAAAGCCAAAACCGGTAACCCCGATATTTATTACTACAACGCCGATTTAACCGACCTGCAACAAATCAAAACGCTGGCAGAATCAGTTAAACGGGATTTTTCTCGGCTCGATGTACTGCTCAACAACGCAGGGGTATTTATGAACGAAAAAATTATTCTTCCAAACGGTTTTGAGATGACCCACATGGTAAATCATCTGGCCGTTTTTGCTTTAACGATTCAGCTTTTGGATTTGGTAAAACAATCGTCCTCCGGAAGGATTATTGTAACCAGCTCGATGGCTCACTCATCAAGCATCGATTTCAGCAATCTAAACGGGGAAAAATATTGGGATTCGTACAATGCTTACGCGGTATCAAAGCTGGAAAACATCCTGTTTACCTACAGGCTTCACCGGAATCTGGCAGCCGAAAACAGCCATGTTACTGCAAACTGCCTGCATCCGGGGGTAATAAGCACCAAGCTGCTTCACGCGGGTTGGGGTATGGGTGGCAGCAGCCTGCAACAAGGTGCGGCCACCTCGGTTTATTTAGCCTCTTCGGAGGAGATTAATAAAATCAGCGGAAAGTATTTTGTTAACAAACATCCTCAAAAATCAGCGGCATTTTCATACGACCACAAAGCCCAGGACAAGCTTTGGCAAATAAGCAGCGAAGTAGTGTAAAGACAATATCTCACGTCTTAAATCAAAGTAATTCCTCAAGGATTAACAAGGGTGTTGCCAATCTGTTTTTGGGTAGGGATATCGTTGTGATAGGCTGATGGAATTAGAATGTTAATTCCAACGTGAAACCCCATGTATTTTTGCCCCGTGGGTTTAAAAGCAGCAGCTAAATTATCGGTGGTAAAGTATATTTGAAAAGGCTTAAAACTAAAGTAAAATCCCATTCCTATATTTAGCGGGGCATATTTCAAATAACTGTAGCTAAGTTTAAGTGCAAACTTATCGGAAGGGGCAAAAGTATAGCCAAACGAAAGAGCATACTCAAACGACTCTTCTAAAAACCGTCCTGCAAAAAGCATGTTAAAACTATTCTTTCTGTTTAAAGTAATATACTGTCCATTCAAAAATAGTTTGGTTCGAAGTGCCGTAGAATAAATGTTTTTACTCTCCTTTACATGCAACAAACTGCTCAGGCTATCCAAATAAACCTCGGCGGGAGTGCTTTCATTGTCTATAGTAAAATCGTACTCAACTCCTGTAAAAGAGACCATATCCGCATTGCTGTTATAGGTTTGAGGATTTCCATACCAATATATTTTTCCAAAATCAACCACCGAAGCCTGAACGGCAAACTGATCACCCAGCCGGGCATTGATACCGGCATCCACCGAGAAACCGATGTTGTTAAATGCCAAAAAGTAATTAACAGGCGAAAACGAGGTGCTGTCGGACATTAAATCGGTAAAGCCGGAGGTATGAATCTGAAAATCGGTCTGGGCTATCAGCTCATACCCTGTTTGTTGGTTTGTTCGTGTCAGTATGGCTAATTGGGGGGTTTGAGTTTCCAGATTGGAAAGACCTTGCAAAAAATTTACTCTCACACCCATATCAACCCCGTAAGTTACCGGGAAAGAAAGCCCCAGATAATAATCGTTGAGGTGCTCCTGATAAACACCACTTCCCGAAAGGTCAAGTTGCTGATCAATATACCCGGCGTTTCCCTGCCAGATAAACCGTAACAAATCGTTGGTATAATAAACTCTGGACGTCAACCGGTTGCGTAGCCCCAAGGTTAGAAAAGTATTATCAATTTTAAATCCCAACATCAGCAAATCAACAACTACATCTTCACTGAAGTAATTAATTATCGCTTGGCTGTTAATGGGTCTGGTAAGATCAAAATGAAGCGAATCGTCGCTCGGCTTTTGAACGAAAATATCATCAAAGGAGAAAGAGGTATTGTAAACCGCCGCCGAAACCGACGACATGGCAGGCAACCCGATAACCAGCGAAGCATGAGGCCTGAAAGCCGGATTTTGAGCCGAAGCCTGTGGGATACCACTCAGCCCGTATTCGGTTAAACCCGACTGTGCCAAGGACCATAGTGGCAGAACCAGCAGCAGCCCAACAAAACTTTTTAATAGGATGGTGTGGATTTTCATGGCTGCAATTTTGCTTCAAACGAAATGGCCAACGACAATTTGTAATCGGAATAAAGCCCCACGGGAATAGATCCTCCCTCGGCCGTTACTGTTTTTGCCGACAACATCAGCGTATTGGCCCTCGACATATTTTGAATAAACGATTCACTAAAAACCGTGGTTACATTTGATTCCGTTGGCAATATCACTTTGCCCTCGCTATCCACCACAGCAGATTTAATTATCTCAAAATCCACCTGATCGATAATCTCGCCGGTAACCGAATCAGGCACCAACAGGCTAATGGCCAAATCAAAAGGCAGTCCGTTAACCACATTCAAATGAAGAGCCCCGCTGCCCACGGGAATATCAGCCTGTCCCGCCATAAAATTAACCGTATCGGAAAAAACAAGAGATGAGGTACTGAAAACAAGAGGCACACGTATTTCCGAGTTAACAAACAACGAAGAGGTACGTGTAAAAAAGTTGACCGTATCGTTATTCCAATTGGTTTCGTAATCCCCTGAGAACACCATATTATCAGGCCTCTCGGCCAGAAAATTAACAATGTTTGAATTGGTTTTATCAAAGAGTAACGAGTCGGTTACCACCGTTCCTTCCGTTTCGGGGTAGTTAAAAACAACCGAATCAATTCCTAAATCAACATGGCTTCCGGTTACGGGATTCACCCCGTAGAAACTGGTATGCGCTACCAAAGGAATACCAAAACCATTTTCATAGCTGAGCTTTAAAGCCGGATCATCGAAAACAATTTGTCCTGAAATATTATCAAAAAAACTTAAGTCCAGCTGAATGGTATCCTCATCAATTGGGTAAAGATGCTTCCCCATATTTCCCTTTACCGATTCGGCCACCATCTCCTTCGCGGCAAAAGTGGCTATTACCTTATCTGATGAATCGAAAGCCACCATGCCTGTGGTTGGTTCTACCATAAGTTTAAGAAAGATGGGCATACGATTATAGGGTTGACTCGTATCTTGCGTGAAGTCAACACGCATGTTCGCCAGGCTCCAGCTGTTTTCGTAAAAGCTGTTGGCGGGCAAATCAAAAATATTTTCAGGAACCTCTCCGTCCACATCGGCCGAGGAGAGCTGCAACAGTATATTTAACGTCAGGTTCAGGTTGCTTTGCATATGATATTGAAGCTCGCCACCCGCAAACAATATTTCCCAAACCTTCGTATCACCAAAGTCCAAGTCCACCCATTCGTGCGTAGAATAAATAATTTGATTTTCAATTTTAGCATAGCCGCTCACCACGTACATCTCACGGGCGTTCATCTGAAGGCTGAGTCCTTCCGATAAGTCAATCAACACACTATCGGGATAGCTCCCTGCCGATTCAACAGCATGGATAACGTATGAGAAAGTGTTTGAAAGAGTTTTCCCCTCTAAAAATACCGTATCATGAACCACCTCTCCCGATAAAAGTTGTTCAATAACTACTGTTTGCACCACCGAATTATTCACAACATCCATAATATCGAACCGGATATTCGTCAGTGTTACAGGAAGCTGGTTGGCGATTTGCATATCAAAATAGCCCGCTGAAAAGGTGAGGGTTTCATACTGGTTATAAGGATCCAGGTTAACCGTAACCGGAGATTGAAGCTGGAACGGAGGAAAAACAGTTGTGTTTCCATCATTAGCCGACAGACTATCAGCAACCGCAGGGTCAAGCCAGGGAAGCAAATCGCTTAACGATACCAATGCCTCCTGCGAGATGTCTTCAATCATTAAATCACCCAGCGAAAACTCATAAACACTGGTTGCCGTATCAGATAAATTAACCAGGCTATCTGCCGTGATGGTGAGAATTGAATCGCGCTGGTAGAAAAAAACCATCAAGCTATCATCGTTGGTTTGCAACGACGAATCAACCCCCATCAAATTACGAAGGGTCAATTCTGTTTGAATAAAAGGAGCCACCACGTTTGGGTTCCAGTCAGATACAGTGATTTTACTAAAATCCTTTTTACAGGAAGAAAGTATCATCAACACAGAGAAAAACAAAACAGCAGGAATCCTTTTCATTGTTTCAAAGATACGAAAATAAACAACAAAAGCCAAAGTTTTTTTTGTTCAAAACTTCTTTCCGAAAGTTGCAAAAAACCCTACTTTATACCCCGCGATTTACCTAACTTTGCCCTAAGCAAGGCATCTGTTTTAGGTTGCTTTGTCTCAGTCAAATACATTTTTTAGCAACTATTTTTGAATATGTTTTTAATTTTTGATACCGAAACCACGGGGTTACCCCATGATTATAATGCACCGCTTACCGATTTCAATAACTGGCCCCGGGTAATACAACTGGCGTGGCAGGTACACGATGAAAAGGGCAACCTGGTGGAAGTTCAAAATTTTATCATCAAACCCGACGGGTTTGAAATACCCAGAGGTTCCGAAAAAATTCACGGTATCTCCACCGAACGTGCCCTAAAAGAGGGCTTACCGCTGGAAGAAGTTCTTAAAATATTCAATAAATCACTTTCGGGAACAAAGAGTATCGTAGGACACAACGTGGAGTTTGACATCAGCGTTACCGGGGCTGAGTTTCTGCGTACCGGCATCGAAACCAGCCTTCACCAATTAAACCTGATTGACACCAAAAATTTATCGACCGATTACTGCGCTTTGCCGGGCGGCCGAGGAGGTAAATATAAATGGCCCACCCTGGGAGAGCTGCATCAAAAACTTTTTGGTGAAGATTTCGATGCGGCTCACAATGCTTCTGCCGATGTACAAGCCACGGCCCGCTGTTTTCTGGAACTTATTCGTTTGGGGGTAATCCAATCGCAGCACCTGAAAGTGGACCCGTCGGTGGTAGAAACCTTTCAACAGCTGCACGATAACCCCATCGAGCCCATCGGCCTTGATGTTGAAGCCTATCACGAAACCGAACAAAAACCCACGGAAACTGAGGTTACAACTCCTTCGGCTGATTTGTCAGAAGTAACCTTTACCCATCTTCATAACCATACACAATTTTCGGTTTTAGACGGTTTATCCGACATTCCCGGTCTCGTTGTCAAAGCCAAAAACGACGGCATGAAAGCAGTAGCCATTACCGATCATGGCAATATGTTTGGAGCAAAAAAATTCCATGAGGTTTGTTTAAAAGAAGGGATAAAACCCATATTAGGTTGCGAAATGTACGTCGCCCGCCGCGGTATGAACCACAAGGAAAACAACAAGATGGATAAGTCGGGGTGGCATTTGATACTACTGGCAAAAAACCGAACCGGCTACGAAAACCTGATGAAGCTGGTATCGGCAGCCTGGACCGAAGGCTACTATTACAAGCCCCGTATCGATAAAGAGCTGTTAAGGAAACACAGCGAAGGACTCTTGGCATTAACAGCCTGTCTGGGAGGAGAAGTGCCCGACAAACTGGTGCACGAGGGCATTGAAAAAGGGGAAGAGGCATTGTTGGAATACAAAGATATTTTTGGTGATGACCTATATCTGGAGCTGCAAAAGCACCCTTCGGGAAACCCTGAAATGGACAGAAGGGTGTACGAAGACCAGCTTTTCGTAAACAAAGAGCTGATTAAACTGGCTGAAAAGCATCACCTGAAAGTAGTGGCAACCAACGACGCACACTTTATTAACAAGGAGGATGCCGATGCCCACGACCGTTTAATATGCATTGGCACCGCCAGCGATGTTGACGATCCCAAACGGTTGCAGTACACGCGCCAGGAGTGGTTTAAAACACAAGATGAGATGAAGCAGCTGTTTGCCGACATCCCCGAAGCCATTGTCAATACCAACGAAGTGGCTGACAAGGTGGAAGTGTTTAAGCTTAACCACGATCCCATCATGCCCGTTTTCGAGATTCCCCAACCCTTTGAAGATGCCGACAGCTACCTCAGGCACATCAGCTACGAAGGAGCCAAATTCAGGTACGGTGAAATCAGCCCTGAAGTTCAAGAGCGCATCGACTTTGAGCTGGAGACCATCAAAAAGATGGGTTTCCCCGATTATTTTCTAATCGTTTGGGACTTTTTAAATGCAGCCAGAAACATGGGCGTTGTGGTTGGCCCGGGACGTGGCAGCGCTGCCGGTTCGGTAGTGGCCTACTGCTTGCGAATAACCGAAATCGACCCCATCAAGTACCATCTGCTTTTTGAACGTTTTTTAAATCCCGACCGAATCTCCATGCCTGATATCGACATTGACTTTGACGATGATGGCAGAGAAAAGATATTAGAATGGGTGGCCAAAAAATACGGATCTAAAAGGGTAGCTCACCTGATAACCTTCGGCACCATGGCCGCCAAGATGGCCATCCGCGATGTGGCCAGGGTACAAAAACTACCGTTGAGCGAAGCCGACAAGCTGGCCAAGCTGGTTCCTGACACGCCGGGCATTTCGCTACAAAAAGCCATTGACGAAATACCCGAATTAAAAAAACAATTAAAAGAAGGCACACCGGAAATTCAGTCAACACTTAAAAATGCTCTTACGCTGGAAGGCTCGGTACGAAACACGGGAACCCATGCCTGCGGCATCATCATCGCGCGCGACGACCTGGAAAACTACGTACCTGTTACCACCGTTAAAGATTCGGTATTGGATGTTGCCACGCAATACGATGGTAAATTTATCGAATCAATCGGCCTGTTAAAGATGGACTTTTTGGGACTCAAAACCCTCTCCATCATTAAAGATGCCGTTGAAAATGTTAAACGGTCGAAAGGGATTGAAATCGACATCAGCACCATTCCGCTGGATGATAAGGAAACCTATGAGCTGTACAGCAAAGGCGAAACCACGGCTCTTTTCCAGTTTGAATCGGACGGCATGAAAAAACACCTCAAGGAGTTAAAGCCCACCCGGTTCGAAGATCTCATAGCCATGAACGCCCTCTACCGTCCCGGTCCCATGCAATACATCCCTGAGTTTATCGACCGCAAACATGGCCGTAAGGAGATTGTGTACGATATCCCCATCATGGAGGAGATATTAAAAGAAACTTACGGCATCACGGTTTATCAGGAACAGGTGATGCTGCTGTCGCGTAAAATGGCAGGCTTTACCCGCGGACAGTCCGATTCATTGCGGAAAGCCATGGGGAAGAAGAAGATTGCCGAGATGAACAAGCTGAAAGTGGAGTTCCTGAAAGGGTGCGAAAACAACGGGTTGCCGGTTAAAAAAGCCGAAAAGGTGTGGCACGACTGGGAGGAGTTTGCCAAGTACGCCTTTAACAAGTCGCACGCCACCTGTTACTCTTACGTATCGTATCAAACGGCATACCTGAAAGCCCATTACCCGGCCGAGTTTATGGCAGCCGTGCTAAGCAGGAACCTCAACAACATCGATAAAATCACCTTCTTTATTGCCGAAACCAAACGTATGGGTATTCCCGTTCTCGGGCCCGACATCAACGAAAGCGCCCATAATTTCACCGTTAATAAACAGGGTGTTATCCGATTCGGACTGGCAGCCATCAAAGGAGTGGGCGGTTCGGCAGTGGAGGACATCATCAACGAAAGAGAGAAAAACGGCCCATTCAAAAATATTTTTGATTTTGCCAAGCGGGTCAACCTGAAATCGGTTAACAAAAGGAGCTTTGAAGCGTTGGCAAAAGCCGGGGCCTTTGATACTTTTAAAGAAACCCACAGGGCACAATACTTTCATCGTGATAATCCGGAGGGAAGTACTTTTATTGAAAAAGTATTGAAACATGGTGCCAGCCTTAAAGAGCGACAAAACTCACAACAGGTCTCTCTTTTTGGTGAAATGGATGATGCGTTTGCCATTCAAGATCCGGAGATCCCGGTTTGTAAGCCCTGGAGTCAGGCGGTTACGCTCAAGGAAGAAAAAGAGGTTACCGGATTTTATATTTCAGGCCATCCGCTCGACGACCATCAGATTGCCATGAAACGTTTCTGCTCGGTTCAAATCGACTTTTTGAAAAACAATCTGAAAAATCTTAAAAATAAGAATGTAACCTTTGGGGGCATGGTGGTTGAAGCTATTGAACGACAGACAAAAAAAGGCTCGGCTTTCGGTATTTTTACCCTTGAGGATTTTTCGGGCAGCATTCGCCTGATGGTTTTTTCGGAACAGTACCTTAAAATCAAGCACCTTATTTTTGAAGGAGCCATTCTTTTTATCAGCGCCAAAGTTGAAGCTCGTTTTAATGATGAAGACAATCTGCAGGTACAGGTTAAAGAGGTCATGCTGATGGAAGAGGTGCTGGAAAAAAAATCACATTCGGTGCTAATTAACCTAAGTGCTTCTGAAGTTGATGAAGATTTTACAGCAAAACTGATCAAAGCCACACGCGAAAAAAGCGGAAAGACCCCGTTAGTAATCCAGCTTTGGGATCCGGAAGAGAAACGCTCCATCAAGCTTAAATCGATAACCGTGAAAATTGACCCTGCCGGTTTTATTGCGGAGCTGGAAAAACTCAACATCAATTATATGCTAAACTAATACTTTATGCCTGATGAACAAGTACTCACCTTACCTGCTGTTTGTTTTCCCTGCTCTCTATTTGCTATTGGGGTTTTATTTCAGACAGGTATTTGGTGACTTATCGCTACGGTCGAGCGACCCCGAATATGTTCACTTTGTTAGCGCCATGTGTGTAGCTACCGGAGAATTTGGCCAGGCTAATGTTGATCACCCCGGTTCTGTTTATCAGCTTATTGTCGCGCTGATTTTTAAAATAATTCATTTTATCAGAAGCAACAAAACACCCTTTTTTGAAGACGCCGTAGCTCATGCCGATATGTATCTGGCGGTAACAAACCTTGTTATTACATCGGTTGTTTCCGCTGCCATGTTGTGGGCAGGGAAAATGGTTGTGAAGATTTCAAACAGCACCCTGTATGCCCTTTTAATCCAAACTGCTCCTTTTATTATCGCCTCCTGGTACGAAGTTTTTGGACGCATTTATCCTGAAATAACCTTTGTCATCCCCATTTACTTGTTGGAGATTCAACTCCTTCGGGAGATTTATCAGCCGAAACAACAATCAAATAAAACCGTTTTTGCCTATGCTTTTGCCATTAGTGTTGGGTTATCAACCAAAATGACGTTTCTACCACTAGCCCTGCTCCCGCTTTTTGTCATTAAAAAAATGGGCAACAAACTAAAATATTTCATACTCACTATCGTCCTGTTTTTTATCCTTTCACCTCAGGTGGCGTTTCAGTGGCATCACTTTTCTCATTGGATGAGGGGCATCTTTTTTCATAGCGGCGCATACGAAACCGGCGACACCGGCATTGTTAATTCCAGTCTATTTTTT
>CAZKGB010000057.1:0-5035 GCA_964551935.1 uncultured Lentimicrobiaceae bacterium
TATTGGTGTTGATACTGCTGGCTTCTTCGTGTAACCTAATAAATACCGGGCAAAATATTAAATTAAAATGCAGTGCCGAGAACCTCTCTAAAGATAAAAACGATTTCACGGCAACGGACAATAACTCTGCCTATTTTTTTAGCGGTGGAAAAACCCGGTCGGACACCGAAGCTCATACCGGAAAATTTTCAGCGCTGGCATCCCGAAAACACCCTTATGTTTTTTCGATTACCCTAAAAAATATTGGGCCCGATAAGTTTTTCAAAGTTTCGGTTTGGAGAAAATCGAAAGGTAACCACGGCGCTTTAGTGGCATCGGATAAAACCGCCAAGAGACTGTATAAGATTACCGACACCCCTGTTTCAAGAGAAAAAAACGGATGGGAAAAGCTGGAAATGGAGTTTTTTACTCCTCCCAATTTTATGGAAGAAAACATAAAAATTTACTGCTGGAGCGTTAAAGGCGATTCGGTATTTTTTGATGACATTGTAATTGTAAACACACACAAAAAATATCCACTCTATAAAGAAGACCCTTTAGTAATTGTGCTGGACACTTCCGATTATCGAAAGTTCATCAACAAGCGCATTGGTGCTTTTAACGCCGGCATACTTCAAACCGAAAGCAACGACTGGGTAAAAGGAATCGTTTTTGGCAACCATAAAATGATGAAAGTCAAGTTGCGTTTAAAAGGCGACTGGCTTGACCATCTGATTGGTGATAAATGGTCGTTTAGAATTAAGATGCGAAAAAATTATGCATGGAACAGACTTAGGGTTTTTTCGGTTCAAACACCCTTTGCAAGAGGATTTCTTTACGAATGGTATTCGCATCAGCTATACATCGATCGGGATATTTTAACAACCCGCTATGGATTTACACCTTTAATGATGGGTGAAAAATCGAAGGGTCTCTACGCCTGGGAAGAACATTTTACCAAACAACTTATAGAATATCGTCAGCGGCGTGAAGGGCCGATTCTTAAATTTTCGGAAGATGCTTTTTGGCAAATTCAACTTATTGCTAAAAAAACCGGTCACTGGCCCGATCTTCCTGCATACAACTGCTCGGTTATCGAACCGTTTTCACAAGGTAAAACCTTAAAAAATCCGGTGCTTTACAGAGAGTTTATCATTGCTTCACGTTTAATGTATCAATATAAATACAATACAGGCAAACCGGCCGACATTTTCGACCTCAACCGTTTGGCAAAGTATTTTGCTATGCTCGACATTACTCATGCCCGCCACGGAATGGCATGGCACAACCAGCGTTTTTATTACAATCCCGTAATTTGCAAACTCGAACCTATTGCTTACGATGGTTATACCGATCATCTTAATTTCGATTTCTCCATAACCGACAACATGGCCTGGCAACTGCTAAGCAACAAAAAACCAATATCGGAAGAGTACAATTTTTATCATCTGTTTGAAGACTCTGCCTTTATAAAACGCTACCTTAAATATCTGGAAGAGTACAGCAGCACCAATTTTGCCGAGTCAACAAGCCGCAGACTAAAACCAAAAGCCGCCTTTTACGACTCTCTCATAAGAATGGAATTTCCCGGGATAAAGTTTGACCAGCAGTTTCTTGCAAAAAGTACCCGGGCGGTACGCCATTACCTGCCTGAACTAAAAAACTTTATCAATATAAAATTAGCCGCACACTCCCTTCACGCTCATGTTACTTTAAAAAATAACACCGATTCAACTACTTTATTCAACACTCCCGCTTTTTACGTAATACCTTATTTTGAAAGCGAATATCCCGACAGCATGGTTATAGGAGTTCACAACTTTTTTGGTAAAAATATCAAACTGGCAGGAACAAGTTCTAAAAAACGTTTCATTCAGCACTACTTTCCAAAACCCATACTCCTAAAAGCTTACGTGAAGGGTAACGATGGTGTTATAAAAAATATCGTATCCGACCCCGGTGACAAATATTTGTTTTTTTATACGGAAGGATCCGACGACCTCTATTCGGTGGCCATTAATCCCTGGCCATACCCCGGCGGAGTTTCTCCCCGACAGGAACTAATAGAGACTTCCGATTTTAAAACGTCTCCGGCAGTCGATACCATTATCGGCAACAGAATTTTTATAAAAAAGGGAACAACCATCCTCAACAAAAATCTTATTATCCCCAAAGGATTCAGGGTTCAGTTTAACAAGGGAACCCATATTGATATTATTAATCATGCCATGATTATTTCCTGTTCACCGGTATTTATTAAAGGTACCACAACAGAACCTGTTATTATATCGTCTTCGGATGGTACAGGAAACGGATTTACCGTGTTACAGGCTGAAAAACGTTCACAAATAAAATATGTCAGATTTGAAAAGATGAACACCCTCAACTATAAAGGATGGACCTTATCAGGATCGGTTACCTTTTATGAGTCGGATGTTGACATCAATCATGCGGTTTTTACCGGCAACGGATGCGAAGATGCACTGAATATTGTCAGATCAAACTTTATACTTGACAGCAGCCGTTTTTCTCAAACCCAAAGCGATGCCTTTGACTCTGATTTCAGCACAGGACTGGTTAACAATGTGGTATTTACCAACATCGGAAACGATGCCATCGACTTTTCGGGAAGCCGGATAAAGATTACCAATTGTACGATCAACGGTGTAAAGGACAAAGGTGTGAGTGGAGGTGAAGATTCGCACCTGATTATTGAAAACACAACTGTCTCCAGCGCCAATATTGGGTTGGCTTCAAAAGACTTATCATCCTTAACGGTTAGTGATTCAAAAATCGAGAAATGTAAATACGGCTTGGTATTGCTACAGAAAAAACCTGAATATGGCCCGGCCACCATGGAACTTAACAAGGTGATTATTAAAAATTCCGAAATGCGAATGCTTATCGAAAAAGGTTCGGAAGTTGTTTTCAACGGCAAAACAATCCATGGCGACAAGAAAAAGGTTGCCAAGATGTTTTATTAAACTATTTAGCTTTTGTAAGTTGTTAATCGGCAATGCTAAAAAAATAAAGTTGATATAGGTTCGGGGTGACGTGGGGTTGTACCGTACTACACCGTCAATGAATGACGGAGAGTCCTTTTGTCTGAACAATAATAAACCTTTTACTTCTTAAACAGTGTTCTGTTTTTTTTACAACATATCATGAACTTGCAAAAGTTAAGTCAAATTATCTACTTTTCTCCATATTTAACACCCTCATTCCGGCAGATTAAATAAATTTGCCACGCATGATTAAAAAGGATGAATTAACAGGCATTATTCTGGCAGGCGGCAAAAGCATCCGCATGGGAAAAGACAAAGGGCTTTGCGAGTTTAACGGCAAAACACTGGTTTCGTATGCCATCGAGACCTTAAAACCGTTGTGCGGAAAAATAATAATCAGCGCCAACCGGTTTCCTGAAAAATATGAACAGTTCGGGGTTCCGGTTTTAAGCGACGAAATAAAAAACATTGGCCCCATGGGAGGAATCTACACCTGTTTAAAACGTTCAACCACCCGGCACAACCTTGTTTTATCGTGCGACACACCTTTTGTGGGAACCATTTTACTTAAGCATCTTTTAAATCAGGTACAGGGCGAACAGGTAGTTGCTCCCTCCCACCACACTACGCTTACCGAACCCCTTTGCACTTACTATGCCACCAACGTTATCGAGGAGATAGAGCGGGCTATTAAACATCACGATTATAAACTAATCAACCTTTTTAACAGGATTAAATTTAAATCGGTTTTAATGGATGAGCTTCTTACTTTCAAGGCAAATTATTCGTTTTTAAACATTAATTGCCCCGATGACCTGGAAGCTGCTGAAAAAATAATTTCAGAAACAGATGAATAATAAGCAAAACGACTTATGGCTAAAAGCCTCCGTAGTTGGAGGATTATGGGCTTCGATGGAAATTATCGTGGGAAGCTTTTTGCACAACACCAGATTGCCTTTTGCCGGTTCTATCCTCGCGTTTGCCGGCACCGTGTTACTGATTGGATTTTACCAGCTTTGGCCTCAAAGAGGTTTAATTATCCGTGCCGGATTTATTACAGCCATCATGAAATCGGTTTCACCAAGTGCCATTATTTTAGGCCCTATGACCGGTATTATTACCGAAGCAGCTCTAATCGAGTTAGTTATTTTACTAGCAGGAAACAATTATCCATCGGCTGCCTTTGCCGGGGTTCTCAGTTTATCGAGTGCCCTGCTTCATAAAATAATAAGTGTTATTATCCTGTATGGTTTTAACGTAATTACCATTTATGTTAACGTAATCAATTTTGCGCTCAAGCAATTTGGCATCCGGGAGGCCGACCCTCAGGAGATTCTCTTTGCATTGCTTGCCGTTTATGTTGTTTTAGGAATATTCGCCGGTAGTATCGGGCTGTTTTTGGGTAAAAAGGCACTATCGCTACGTTCCGAAATACCTGAGCACAGACTGGAAAATGGCATTAAAGAAAAAGAGTTTTTTGATTTGTCGGGCAACCAGCAAACCAGCACACTCTTACTCTGGATTCATATTATTGCCATTCCCTTCGGGTTATTCCTGTTTAACTTCCGGGGATTGGTCACCGGGGGTATTTTTTCGGCCATTTATGTATCCATGTTTGGATACTATTACAGGAAATCGTTGCGAAGATTACGAAAACCCATATTTTGGTCACAACTCATTATAATCATGCTGCTTTCCACTCTTTTCTGGAGTACCCATGGCAAAGGAATCGCCATCAGTAAAGAGGGTTTTTGGGCAGGTTTTGAAATGTCAATAAGAGCGGTTTTTATTGTGGTAGCTTTTTCGGCTATGAGTGTTGAACTACGTAACGAAAAAGTTAGAAATTTTTTGTTTAAAGTGGGGATTGGAAAATTTTATCAATCGGTAGGGATGGCCTTTGGTGCACTGCCTCAAATGATCGTGCTGTTACCCACCGCCAAAGAGATTCTTAAAAAACCGGTAGCCTCTTTGTTAAAACCTCTTATTTACGCCGACAGCTGGCTTACAATTTTTGAACGCGACAACCCAAGTTAATTACCATCCGTGAAACA
>CAZKGB010000057.1:5135-10765 GCA_964551935.1 uncultured Lentimicrobiaceae bacterium
GCTGGCTTACAATTTTTGAACGCGACAACCCAAGTTAATTACCATCCGTGAAACACATACTCCTATTATTGCTGGCAGCCATTATTTTAAGCCTTG
The DNA here is from genome assembly GCA_964551935.1 of uncultured Lentimicrobiaceae bacterium. GTDB lineage: Bacteria > Bacteroidota > Bacteroidia > Bacteroidales > F082 > B16-G9. The sequence goes on from CAZKGB010000057.1 coordinate 5,232, forward strand.
AAGCAGTTTTTGCCGTACTGGGTGGATGGTTGCTGTTGGGTGAAACACTGTCAATTAGAAAAGATATGGGCGCGTTGATAATGCTAACCGGATTGATTGTTTCGCAATTAAGGATGGCGATCCGCTAAAGCCATAATATGCGGGCGATGAGCACGCGGTTACCAAACTGGCAGCCGAAATAATGCCGGAATAAACCGGACTTGCTTTTAAATAACCGTTTCATCGTTGCGAAAATCGAATTGTTTTTGAAAAAACTCCCGGTGTAATTTTAATTAACCAACCATAATTTTACCTGGCCAGCCGTAATAGCAGCTCACTAATTTCGCTGAGGGTTAGTACATAGTCGGGATGGGTGGTACTAATGGCTATAGAAGGCATTATGCTAACCTGTGCTTCATCGGGCGACTGCACCACGGTCAGGCCGCCAAAGTCCTTAATCATTTTTAACCCCATGGCACCATCATGGTTTCCACCGGTTAAAATCACGCCAACAACATCATTACGAATGGAGGTTGCAGCTGTTTCAAAAAGCACATCAATAGAAGGGCGTGAAAAGTTTACGCGCTCCTCAACCGAAAGGGTAATGGATAAATCCTCTTCGATAAAAACATGAAAATTCGGAGGGGCAATATAAACGGAACCCGGCAGCACAACCTCCTTTTCGTCAGCTTCCTTAACTCTGAGGTTGCAGTTTTCGTTTAAAAAGGTAACCATATAATTCTCCGAGTCGGGACTAATATGCTGCACGATAACGATGGGAATAGCAAATCCGGCAGGTAGTGGCTTTAATAATTTTTCGATAGCTGTTAATCCGCCGGCCGATGCGCCAATAACCACAAGTTTATATCGTGCCATGATTTGTCAATATAATTAATGCTTGCCGGATAATTTTTTCTGAAAGATTTTCCTTTCTGCATCAATGGTTTTATACCACCCCGATTTACTGCTAAAAAGCAAACTCTCTTTCATTCCAAGCACAAGGTATCCACCGTTTATCAAACTGTCGGAAAACAGACTAATCACTCTATCTTGCAATTCTTTATTAAAATAGATTAGTACATTCCGGCACGAAATCATATGAACCATTTCAAACTTACTATCGCTTACAAGGTTGTGCAATGCAAACTGAACATTTTGTCTGAGTTCAGGGTTTATTTCCACCCTGTTATCGACCACCGTATAATAATCGGAAAAGGAATTTCTTCCACCGGCTTTTTGATAGTTAACCGTGTACAGTTTTATTTTATCGATGGAATAAATTCCTCGCTTTGCCTTTTCTATAGCTTTTTCGTTAAAGTCGGTAGCAAAAATCTGCGTACGTTTCAGCAGCCCCTCCTCTTTTAACAATATTGCCATTGAGTACACCTCTTCGCCGGTAGAGCAGCCGGCTATCCATATTTTTGGAAAGGGGTAAGTTTTAAGCAATGGGATGACCCTTTTCCGAAGCATCATGTAAAAAGCCGGGTCGCGAAACATCTCGGTAACCTTGATAGAGAGTTCACCCAGCAACTCTCTCATCTTACTCTTGTTATGAAGAACAAGGTCTTGCACCTGAGAAAAGGATTGCAGTCCGTTAACATTTTGAAAGTAGGTAAGCCTTCGCAAGATGTGTGCTTTGCTATAGTTTCGGAAGTCGAAGCCGTAACCACGGTTAATCGCTTCGAGGAGCAAGTCAAATTCGATGGTATTTATTTCATCTTTTGAAGGGGTTTTCATACAGCCATTTTATTTATACAGCCATACCCGTAACAACGAAATAAGTTTTTCGGTATCAACAGGTTTGGCCAGATACTCGTTAGCACCGGCAGCTATACATTTCTCTCGGTCTTCTTTCATGGCTTTTGCCGTAAGAGCAATAATTGGTATATCTTTAAACTTCTTATCTTTTCTTATCGTTTTCATCACCTCGTAGCCATCCATTTCGGGCATCATAATATCAAGCAACACCAAATCGGTTTCAGGATGCTCCTTTAATTTTTCCAGTCCCAGCTTACCATTTCTTCCAACAATAACCTTGGCCTGATACCCCTCCAGGAGACTTGATAAGGCAAACACATTTCTCATATCATCATCAACCAGCAATATGGTTTTGTTTTCCAGAATATTGTCGCGCCCCTGAACCTTTTCAATCATCTCCTGCTTGTTTTCAGGAAGTTCTGATTTCAGCTGATGCAAGAAGAGTGTGGTTTCCGACAACAACCGCTCAAACGATTGAGCTCCTTTAAGGATAATGCTTTTTGAATACTTTTCAAGCGTTTGCGTCTCCTTTTTCGACAAATCCTTTCCCGTATAGATAACCACCGGCAAATCCTTAGCCACGTTGTTTTTGTCCATCTTTTCAAGCAACTCAAAGCCCGTCATATCTTTCAACCCAAGATCCAAAATCATACAATCGTAGGTTTCGTTTAGCAGCTTGTTGTAGGCGGCATTTCCCTCATCAACAGCGGTAATCTCTATATTTTCGTTACGCATTAAGTTAATGATGCTCTTCCGCATGATGGTTTCATCCTCCACAATCAGAAGTTTTTTAACGGGTTTTGACAAGATGCTTTCAATCCGGTTAAACAGATTATCAAGCGCAACTTTGTTTACCGGTTTAGTCAAGTAACCCACGGCACCCATTTTAAACACTTCAATATCGCGATCGGCCGCTGAAATAAAGTGAACAGGGATATGCCTTGTTTTTGCATTACCTTTCAGTTTTTCCAACACCTTATAGCCATCAATACCGGGCAACCCGATATCGAGAATAATGGCATCCGGCACATAGTAATCGGCATGGAACAACCCAATTTCACCTGTGGGAGCAAGGATAGCCTTAAATCCGTGATCGTGTGCCAGGTTCATCAACACCTTGGCAAAGTTGGCGTCATCCTCAATGATGAGAATAACACTATCGCCCTCTTCAATTCTTTTTTTGTCGTCAAGAATTTTTGAAGTTTCTTCTTCCTCGGGAGCTTTGTTCTTTTTCGATTTTTTTACGGATTTAACTTTATTAGACAACACCTCAGGAAAATGGGTATCTTTAATTTTTGGGGCTTCAAAAGGGAGGAAGAGTGTAAATTTAGCACCCTTGTTTTCTTCGCTTTCGAGCCGCATTTCGCCACCCAGCAGCGATGAAAAATTCCTTGAAATACTCAATCCCAAACCGGTACCACCAAAACGGCGACTGGTAGTGCCATCCGCCTGACGGAAAGCTTCAAAAATAAGGTCTTGCTTTTCGCGCGGAATTCCTATACCGGTATCAATGACCGAAATTGCCACTGTACTGTCGGGTTTAAGTTTTTTATTAACAAAACTAATACCCGAAACCGGTTTCCCTATTTTTAAGGTGATGCTTCCTTTTTCGGTAAACTTGATGGCATTTGAAATAAGATTTTTGAGTATTTGTTGTACCCGTTGAATATCGGTAATGATAAACTCCGGCAAATCCTCATCAAGTTCGGTAATAAACTTCAATCCTTTCTTTTCGATTACCGGCTCAAATATTCTACGCGACGAGGAGATCAAATCGTCAAGGTAAAGCTGTTCGAGGTTAACTTCCAGCTTACCCGATTCAACTTTCGAAAGGTCGAGAATATCGTTAATTAAATCGAGCAGATCCATCCCTGAGGAGTGGATGGTTTTAACAAATTCAATCTGCTTTTCGCTAAGATTCTTATCTTTATTTTCGCCCATCAACTGCGACAACACAATAATACTGTTAAGCGGGGTTCGCAGCTCATGCGACATATTAGCCAAAAACTCCGATTTATATTGACTGGCAATTTCCAGGTCTTTGGCCTTTTTTTCAATCTCTTTTCGGGCTTGTTCCAGCTCTCGGTTTTTCTTTTTAATGGCATCGCGCTGCAGCTCCAGGGCATTCGACCGCTCCTCCAGCTCTTCGTTGGTAACTTTGAGTTCCTCTTTTTGGCTTTGCAGTATCTCTTCCGATTTTTTTAGTGCTTTGGTTTGCTCTTGCAGCTCTTCGTTGGTTTGCCGCAGCTCTTCCTGTTGTACTTCCAACTCGCGAGCCTGCAATTGAGTCTTCTCCAAAAGCTCTTTTACTTTAATGTACGATTGGAGCGTAACCACCGAAAGGGCAACATCAACCATACCCCGGTCCAGGAAGTTCAGCTGCAACTCACCAAAACTATTGATGGTTGCCATTTCAACAACACCAACAACATTGTCTTTATACGAAAACGGAACCACCAGCAGCTCGGCATGATTCGTGTTTTTAACAGTTAACGGAACATCCGGAAGATCTTTCCCGTCACCGGTTTTGATGTGTAATCGTTTATTCTCTTTTAACACCTGTCCGGGAAGCCCTTCACCCGATTTCAATTTTCGTATCTTTTTTACGTCATCTCCTGTTAAAGCAAAGGTTGATTGCAGGTGAAGAACGCTCTTTTCATCTGTAAGATAGAGTGTTCCGCTTTGGGCATCAAGATACCGACAAAGGAATGAAAGAACATCGTCCGATAGTTTTCCGATATCGGTATGTCCTTTTAATGTTTTATCAAGCTTGGCAAGTCCGTTTTTCAACCAGTTTTGCTCTTTGATTTGCCGGTCGTTGGTACGCAATGTTTCCGTCATGCTATAGAGTGCTTTCCCCAGTGAGTCGTTTTCGCTTCTGGGTTCGATAACGGCAGAGTAGTCGCCTTTGGCAATTTTATTTGCCTGCTTAATAACCGACCTAAAACTCTCAACCATTTGGTTGATGGATTTACCAAGCACATCATCTTTACTACGTATTCGTACCTTCTCGGCAAAATCGCCTTTGGCCATAAGTTTGGTAACCGAGGCATAATTCAGAAATGAGTTCACCAGTGTAGTGAAGGTATCTTTCATTTCACCAATTTCATTTTTAGGTGCCTTGATGGTTTTAAGTTCAAGTTTTCCACTGGCAACCTCTTTACCCCACGAAGAGAGGTGCTTGATTGGGCTCACAAACCAACGCGTTACCAGTATCGAAACCAAAAATACCAACAAAAAGGTGAGTAAAAACGACACCTTAACATAATCGCTTAACCTTCGTGCATAGGCAAAGGCTTCGTTGTGCTCAATCTCCTCGAACAAAGCCCATTTTACCCCGTAAGGCTCAAGACTTTTGAGGTAACGAAAAATTCCAAGAACATATTTTACTTTGTTATCGCTGTTGTAAGTCGAAACTTTTTCTTTTTCCAGCTCGTGCGACACCAAGAAAGCCGGTTCGTTAATGTGGTTAATATAATCTTTCCACATTTTGGATTTTGTATTTACAACTCGTTTTGTTAAAATTTCGCTGTTGTCGCCAAAACGTGTTGCCGTACGAAGGTATAGGTCGGAGCCTAAAATAAAGGCATCTCCGGTTTCGCCATAACCTCCCACATCTCCAATTATTTTATTTAACTGGTCAACCGAAAACTGAACTACATCAGCACCTATTACCTGATTGTTGCTTTTAATAGTTTTAACAAAAAATCCCGAAATAGAGTTTCCCGAGGGTTTGAATCGTTCCAAATCGGAAAACAATAGTTTATCCTCCCTAAAAGATTTTTTAATGGTTTTTG
>CAZKGB010000058.1:0-10637 GCA_964551935.1 uncultured Lentimicrobiaceae bacterium
GGTTCCCTTGCTGCTTTTTACGTAAAAGTCGATCAGTGGCAGATTGATGTTGAGCAGGTTAAAATCATGAATAATAACCTTTCTGGGCTTTATTTCCCGATGTTCATTTTTGCGTGCATGTTCGTAAGCCCGTTTGCCGTCGATTTTGATGGCAGAGTAGATGGGAGGAATTTGGTCGATTTCGCCAAGAAATTTTTTAGCGGTTTCAATAAGGTCGTTTTCTGAAATTCCGTCAAGGTCAAACTGCTGGTCTTCTTCGGTTTCTTTGTCAAACGACGGGGTGGTAGCACCCAGTTTCATCTGTCCTACGTAAACTTTGTCCATTCCCTGAAACGTATCAATTTGCTTGGTCATTTTGCCGGTGCAGATAATGAGCAATCCGGTAGCCAGCGGATCGAGCGTGCCGGCATGGCCAACCTTTAATTTTTTCAGATTATATTTTTTCCGAAGAAACGAACGGATAAAATTTACGACATCAAACGAAGTCCACTCCAGCGGTTTATCAATCAGCAACACTTCGCCTTGTACAAAATCAAAAGCCATTAGGAGATGGTTAAATCAACACCAAACAGATAAAGAACAAGAATGATAACTCCTACCACAATGCGGTAGTAGCCAAACATTTTAAACCCGTGGTTGGTTAAAAAGCTGATGAATGATTTGATGGCCAGCAGTGCCACGATAAAGGCAATTACATTACCAAAAATCAGCAGTCCGATGTTATCGGAAGTAATGGATTCGTGGTTTTCGAGCAACTTGTATCCTGAAGCGGCAACCATGGTAGGTACTGCCAAAAAGAAGGAAAATTCGGCGGCGGCTTTTTTGTTCATCTTTTCAACCATACCGCCAATAATGGTGGCTGCCGAGCGGGAAGTTCCCGGAATCATAGCCAGTACCTGAAAAAGCCCGATTACCAGTGCGTTTTTGTAAGTAACATCATCTTTTCCCTTTTCTGCGGTAGTTTTAAACCACTTATCAACCAGCACTAAAATTACACCGCCAATAATCAGCATGACCGCTACCACGTAAACGCTTTCAAGTAGCTGATCGATGTAATCGTGGAGTAATAAGCCAAAAAAAGCAGCCGGCAAAAAGGCCACGAAAAGCTTATAATAAAACTTTAAGGATTGAAAAAACCTTTTCCAATAAAGTACTACAACAGATAAGATAGCACCAAACTGGATATTAACGATAAAAGCCTGAATAAAGTCGTTGCTTTTCATGCCCATGATTCCTTCGGTAAGAATCATGTGGCCGGTGGAAGAGACGGGAAGAAATTCGGTTAGCCCTTCAACAATAGCCAAAACCAGTGCCTGAAACCAAGTCATAATAAAATGGGTTTAAGAGATTATTTTTTTTCGGAGGGGCGTTTTAATACGGCCCACATTTCAACGGCAAACCCGGCAATTAACAGAAGGGGTGCTATGGTAAGGCGCTGAGTATCGAAAATAGAATTACTGAATACATTGGGGTCGTCGGAGCCACCGCCTATCATAAGAATAAACCCCAGGGCTAAAAGAATTAATCCTAAAAACAGGTATTTGTAATTTTCTTTATGAAACGGAAACAGATCTTCCATGTTCTGATTTTTGTTTTTTGCCTCTTTTGTCTTCATCATATTAAACTTAAATTGCAATAAATATTCTGATATTTTGCGCCGTAAAAAAATTTCCTCAAAAGTAATAGAAATCCGGCAAACTAACCATAAAGTTTATCAGAACCTGTTTTTAAATAGCGGGTAACGGCCAGCCAGGTAGAAACGGCGGAGATGGCGATGCCCAAAATAAGTACTGACAGGTAGAGCATAAGCATGGTAAACCGGTCTTCCAGCAGTTGAAGTTCGGGAATATTTTCTTTTAAAAGGGTTGTTACACCACTGAGCAGCAGCAGGGCAAGTAACGCGCTTAATGCTCCATGCAACACTGCCCGTTGTACAAACGGCCGACGAATAAAGGCGTTAGTGGCACCCACCAGTTGCATGCTTTTAATGGTGTGCCGCTTGGCAAAAATCGCCAAACGGATGGTGTTGTTTATTAATGCCACCGAAATGATAATTAATATCAGGCTGATGGCGAGTAAGATAATTCCGATACGACTGATGTTTTTATTGATAACATCAACCAGCGATTTATGATAATAAACCTCTTTGACGATGCTGTTTTTAAGTACATTTTTTTCAATAATCCTCAAACTGTCGGGGCTGGCCCAATCGGCATTAAACCTTACTTCGAGGGAGGGGAGCAGTGGATTGTTTTCTTCGCCAAGGAAACTGATAAAATCGTTACCCAGCGTTTTTTTTAGCCGGGAAGCCGCTTCGTTTTTAGTTATAAACTCGGTTGACTTTACATAGTTTCGGGCATCAAGCATTTTTTGAAGGCGGAAGATGTCGGCATCTTTAACCCCTTTTTTAATAACGATTTCAAAGCCTATATTTTCTTTGATGTAACGCGACAGTGAGCGGGCTTGTAACAAAATTAACCCCAAAAAGCCCAGCGTAAACAGCACCAACATAATACTGATGATGGTGGTTACATACGATGCACCTACTTGTCGTTTGGTTTGTTTCCTGTTGTTAATGCCGGTCACGGTTGTTTTGATTAATAAACGTTATTGTCCGTGTTTCTGCCGGGGGACTTCATATCGTGGTAGTCGATGCTGTAGTTTTTAAACAGATCGAAACTCAACGAAAAATAGATAATATTTGCTTTTATACCGGCATAAGGTTTGGTGTTAATGCCATCAACAACCTGTACAAAATCTTCGTTAAAGAAGTTGGTGAAATAGTATTTTACCTTAAGGTTAAGTCCGTAAGGAAACTGGACACCCACGAAAGCAGTATTGTAAAAGGCAGGGGTTCGCTTTGAAAACCAATCGGTAATTTTATTGTCTTGCTTTGAGCCGTTGACGAAGGTTTTTTCTTTGTAGTTAAACGGGAATTCGATTTCATATCCCCCGTAAAGAAAGAAACGGTCAAGGTTTCCAACCTTTATTCCCACCGGAATACCAAGGTTATAGGTTCGGTACTTTTTTTTGTATGCGCTGTTATTAATATCCGGGTTGTCATCAATGTACCCGACATTTCTAAAGGAAGCACCAAAAATTAAACCGGCATTTTTAGAAAAATCGTAGTTACCAAAAAACTGAAAGTTAAAAACCGGCGACCATCGCATGATGCTGCTACCGTCGTTTCCGTTGTTATCGATGGTGGCAAACGAAAAAATCATTTCACCTCCGGAGGTAGTGTAAAATTTTTGTGCTTTAACGGTGCTAAGCAAACCGAGGGCTCCAATAAAAAGGAGCAGTACTATTTTTTTCATATAAAAGGATAAAAAAATGGCTGTAACAAAAGTATAAAAAGCCTTATTGCTACAGCCATAATTAATAATTATTTTTGAATATGAACATCCATTGGGGGGAATGGAATATTGATACCCTCTTTTGTGAATACTTTGTCAAGTTGTCTGGTAATTACTTTAGCAATCCAAAGGCCGATGATAAGTACTACAATGGCACCAATTAGTTTTAGGCCATAATCAGTAAGGAGTGGTTGAATTTCATTCATCATTTTAGTTGCATCGAAATCCATAAAGATTACTTTTTTAAGTTGTTAATTATAATAGAATTATGGCAGCAAAGATAGTTAACTTTATTAATTTATAAAACTTCTAAACAAGTTTATGTTCCTAGACATATCCCAAGCCCTAATGCTGTTTTTACCAATGCGTTATCCATGGTTACGAGGTTTGGCTTTGCCACTGCTTCATTTAAGGGGACAGCCACAAATTCGGGATGGCGATAGGCCACCATTTTACCGAACTCCTGATTTAGTATCATTTCAAAAGCTTTCACACCAAATTGCGCCGACAGTACCCGGTCGTAGGCCACAGGAACACCGCCACGTTGCAGGTGTCCCAGTACGGTTTCGCGCATTTCGGGTTTAAAGTTTAAATTTTTAAGGTCGGTCATTAATTTTCGGGCGATGCCTCCTAGCATCCGGTTTTCGTATCCGGGTTCTTTAGGCTGTTCAAACACCGGCATGCCTCCTTTTGGGAAAGCACCTTCGGCCACCACCACCACGGCAAAACCCCTGTCGTGGTGAAACCTTTTTTCAAGAGCATCTTTCACTTTTTCAATATCGTAAGGAATTTCCGGGATAAGACACACTTCTGCCCCCCCGGCAACGGCAGCATTAAGTGCAATCCAGCCTGCATCACGCCCCATCACCTCTAAAAAGAAAACACGGTTGTGACTGGCAGCAGTAGTTACCAGTTTATCAACGGCTTCGGTAGCCACCTGAACGGCTGTTTGAAAACCAAAGGTGGAGTCAGTAGAACTTAAATCGTTGTCAATGGTTTTGGGTACCCCGATAATATTTAAACCTTTTTCGTAAAGTTTGTTGGAGATCCGCTGTGAGCCGTCGCCTCCAATATTAATTACGGCATCAATATTCATGTATTGCAGCTTGCGTATCATTTCGTCGGAACGGTCAACGGTGGTCCAGCTACCGTCGTTGTTTTTAACCGGCCAGGCAAACGGGCCTCCTTTATTAGTGGTTTCAATAATGGTTCCTCCCTGAAAGTGAATACCTGATACGGCCTTGTTATCTAAAGGGATAATTTCGGTGGGTTCCCGTAAAACGCCATTGAATGCCTGAATACTTCCAAGCACTTCCCAATCTTTTTCCTGCGATGCACGATGTACTACTGCTCTTATTACGGCATTTAAGCCGGGGCAGTCTCCCCCTCCGGTGGCGATAAGTAAACGTTTCATAAATGATGATTTTATTAAAGAGCCAAAAGTAATTGAATTATTTTTTGTCAGCTAACAACTTCTTAAAAGATGCTCAGTAACAGGCAATTTTTTTTTAACTGTTTTTCGTAACGCTCTATGCAAACGATTGTACATTTTTGTGCTACTTTTGTGTCCCGGTAATTCCACAAGGCTTCATTGAGAAAGTCGTTTAAAATTTATTTTTCACCCTTTGTAGAAAAACATAAACAAACATCAGCCGTTTATCTCCGTAAAGGGGATAAAAGCATGGGGCAATTAAAAAAAGAGGAATTTTGGTTGGTAATTTAAAGGCGGAGTGAAACAATATGTACAAAAGAGATTATACATCCCGGAAATATGTTATCATTTTTATTTTTACCATGGTACTGGTTCTGTTTATTGTAAAACTCTACTACCTGCAGGTTGTTGAAAACAAGTATTCTACTTCGGCAAAAAACCTTGTAATCCGAACCATTACCGAGTATCCCATGCGGGGGCTTATTTACGATAGAAACGGTAAACTGATAGTGTACAACGACGCTGTTTACGACCTGATGGTAATACCTCGCCAGATCAAAAATTTTGATACCGCTGAGTTTTGTACGCTGTTAAATATTGATTCAACCTATTTTAAAAAGCGGATGAAAAAAGCTATCCGCTACTCCAGGTACAAACCTTCGGTGTTTATTAAGCAGTTATCAAAAGATGAGTACGCCAAGATTGAAGATAAAATGTACAAGTTTAAAGGCTTTTTTGTGCAACGGCGTGCTCTTAGAAAATACACGAAACCTATTGCCGGCCATTTGCTTGGCAGTGTGGGAGAGGTCAATCAGCGCGACCTGAAACGCGACCGTTATTACCGGTCGGGAGACTATATTGGTAAATCGGGAATTGAGCGGTTTTACGAAAAATTATTACGCGGATCTAAAGGGACAACCATGATTCAGGTTGATGTTCACAATCGCAATAAAGGGAGTTATCAAAATGGCAAATATGATACCCTGGCGGTGCCGGGTAAAAACTTAACCCTTAGCATTGATGCCGATTTGCAAGCTTACGGCGAAAAGCTAATGCAAAATAAAGTGGGTAGCATTGTTATTATTGAGCCTAAATCGGGTGATATATTAGCCATGATAAGCAGTCCGGGGTTCGATTTGAATTTGTTAATAGGCAGAGCGCGATCGAAAAACTACACCCTGTTACGAAACGATTCGTTAAAACCCTTGATGAACCGGGCCGTGATGGGGGCTTATCCTCCCGGATCAACGTTTAAAATGATTAACGCGCTGGTGGCGTTGCAGGAGCGTGCCATTACCCGTAATACAAAATTTACCTGTCAGGGTCCCGAGTCGGTTCCAATAAGATGTACCCACCATCATAAAACACCCCTGGCGCTCAACGAAGCCATTAAACAGTCGTGTAACCCCTATTTTTGGAATACCTTTAAAAGTTTGTTGAATAAACCCTCGTTAGGAGGAACTCATCAGGCCTACGAAAAATGGTATAACGATGTAAAAAGTTTTGGCTTCGGGCAAAAGTTTAATACTGACATCCCGTTTGAATTAAAAGGAAATATTCCTTCGAGAGCCTATTTTGACAAACTGTATCGTGGTAGTTGGAACGCTTTAACGGTGCGGTCGCTGGCTATTGGCCAGGGAGAGATTCTGGTTACACCGATACAACTGGCAAACCTTGCTGCCGTAATTGCCAACAAGGGCTATTATTACCCCCCTCATTTTTTACGGCAAGCTGTTGGTGAGGATAGTATCATGGCTCTATTCAGAACAAAAATTAATACCTCCGTAGAACCGAAATATTTTGATATCGTGCAACATGCCATGCGCGATGTTTTTTCCATGGAACATGGAACGGCACATTATTATGAGGTTGACACTCTTCAGCAATGCGGAAAAACAGGTACCGTTCAAAATCCTCATGGCGAAGATCACTCGCTATTTATAGCTTTTGCTCCGTTAGATAATCCGAAAATAGCCGTTTCGGTAGTGGTTGAAAACGGAGGGTATGGCTCGAAATGGGCAGCCCCCATCGCCAGCCTGCTTATTGAAAAATATTTGACGGGTACGGTAAAACGGAAAAGACTTGAAAAACGAATGCTGGATGGCGATTTAATTCACAAACAGAAAAAGTGACAAAAAGAGGAAACATATTAGCAAACACCGACTGGATTACCGTTATTTTGTATCTGGCGTTGGTACTTGCGGGGTGGTTTACCATCTATTCGGCATCGTTCGATGATCCGTCGGTTTCTATGTTCGATTTGTCGGAACGATTTGGAAAGCAGGCTATGTGGATTGGATTGGCGTTAGTTTTGTCTTTTGTTATTATGATAATTGATGCCAAGTTTTTTTCAGCCTTTGCCTGGTGGATATATTTCTTTGTTCTATTGGTGTTGATAGGCGTGCTGCTGTTTGGTAAAACGGTGGCCGGTTCCAGGTCGTGGTTTCAAATAGGAAGCTTTGCCATTCAGCCTGCCGAGTTTGCAAAATTCGCCACAGCCCTTGCATTGGCCAAATACCTGGGGAAGTTGAATGTTAACATGGCTCTTTTAAAAACCAAATTGGTGGCCATAACCATCATCATGTTTCCATCGGTGCTTATTCTTCTTCAAAACGATACCGGTTCGGCTTTGGTTTACTTTTCTTTTATTTTAGTGTTGTACCGCGAAGGCTTTTCAGGTATATTTATTGTTTTGGGGCTGGTGATAGCCGTGCTGTTTATTTTAACCCTTCTGGTTGGAAAGCTCTATTTAATAGTTGGATTGGCGTTGCTTGCGTTACTGGTTATTTGGATATCGAAAAAGGCTCGCAAAAGTTATAAAACCATTATTTTATTGTTTGCATTATCATCGATGTTTATTTTTTCGGTGCATTTTGCTTTTGAAGAGGTGTTACAACCTCATCAACGCAACCGAATTAAAATCCTTTTGGGCATGATGCACGACCCGCGCGGAGTAGGCTACAATGTAAACCAGTCGAAAATTGCTATTGGTTCGGGAGGATTGATGGGAAAAGGATTTAAACAGGGCATGTTAACCCGATATCATTTTGTTCCGGAGCAAAGCACCGATTTTATTTTTTGTACCGTAGGAGAGGAGCGGGGGTTTATTGGGAGTTCAATCCTGCTGTTGTTGTTTTGGGCGCTCCTTGTCAGGCTGGTGTTTTTAGCGGAGCGACAACGTTCGGCATTTAGCAGGATATACGGCTATGGTGTTGCTTCGGTGCTCTTTTTTCATATAGCAGTAAATGTGGGCATGACCATTGGATTAATGCCGGTGGTTGGGATTCCGTTGCCGTTTTTTAGTTATGGAGGCTCCTCGCTGTGGGCGTTTACTATTTTGCTATTTATCTTTATTAAGCAGGATGCTAACCGGCTGAATGTGCTTTAGTGTTAAGTAATTTCGGAATTAGTTTTTCCGGTAAATATCCAGCTTATTTTTGGGTCGCAAATCTTCAAACCAGTTAAAACCTTTTAGTTTTTTTCCTTCGGCCGGAAACTTTTCGGGGGGAAAAGTGGTTTCCTTGGCATCTTCGTTGTAGCTTACAGTTTTTACTTTACCGTTTTCCAACCGTATTTGCATGGTGCTCGATTCAGCTTTGTTAATGCCAATCAGGTAGCTATCGTCATCTCTGAGATAGAAAATCGTCTGGGCATTTCCGTCAACCATAATATTTTTGAGCTTGTTACCTGAAAAATAGCCAATCATATCGCGTCCTTTTATTTGATTGAACGAATCGGTGGTGTCTTGCATCACAATAAATGCCGTGTTGTACATGATGAGCGAATCGGGCTGGTTGTTCACGATGGCAATGTTCATGGAGTCGGCGGTAAGTTGATTTTTTTCCGACCACAATACCGGTTCGTAATAGAGGCGGATGGTAGAGTCCTGCATACTGTACGCCAGCGAATCACACTTGCCCTGCATATCGTTCTTAAAAAAACGAACGTTGTAGTAGGCCAAAATCTTTTTAGTCTTTTGATTTTTATCGAAAAAGAGCCACAACGTATCGGCGCTGATATAGAGCGAGTCGCCTGTCTGATCGTACGAAATGGCGGTGGCACTATCGGTAACGTAAGCCATACCGCGGGTTTTCCACATTTCGCCAATGGTGCCTTTTATCAAAACCCGCATGGAGGTGTCTAAAATTTGAACCTTGCCGTAAGCATGACCGATGTTGTTTACATTATCGAACATAATGCTATCGGACGATAAAAACTGGCTTTTCTGATTGATGGTAGGATTTTTAACCAGTTTCGAGAGGTCATTTTGTGTATCATACCATCCATCTTCGCAATAAAGTAACCCCTCTTTACCTCTAATAACGGTGGGGCCTTTAAAGTAGGCTGTTTTGTTAACGGTATTATAAATTAATGTGTCGGAATAAGTTTCCTGGTCGGGATTTATCAAAACCACATCGGTTTTAAAATAAAAGATTTTTAAATTGGTTTTGTAATATCCCTCTTTGCTGGTTAGCGTGTTGTTGTTGTCAACTATTTTGCCGTGGTGATAATAATACCCGGTATTGGTGTTTCGGTTAAAAAGCAGGTGCCTGGTGGTTAAAGTAGTGGTTTTGTCCACCAGTTTAACATTTCCAAAAAGCTCTGCCATTCTGGTGTTTCCGGTGTAGTAGAGGCTGTCGCTAAACAATTCGATGGTATCATTTACAATGATATGAACGTTACCAAAAGCATTAAAGTTTTTTGATTTACTATTTAACAGGGCGCTGTCGCAATAAAAAATGGTGTTTTCATGGCGCATTTTAACGTGGCCTGTCAGGCTTTCAATATCTTTTCCCAGCTTCTTTTCATCGTACGATTGCAGGTCGGCGTGTTCAACATAAACCTTTGTTTTTTTCTTCTTTTGTTGACCAAATGCAGCAAAGCCAACAAGCAGCAATAAAAGAGGAAACCAATATTTGAATATTTTCTTCAAGAGGCGACAGAATTATTTTCTTGCAAAAGTAACGAAAAGTAAGGTGTAAAATTATTTGATTTTTCACTCCGGCAAAGGGCTATTTTTTCCTACATTTGGGCATTTTGAAAAATACAAGTAATAAATATTTTTATGCAGTTTGATGCCAAACGCAATTACGAAGATAGCCGCAAAAAAACCGGTTATGTTCCCCGCGAAAAAGCTACCCGGGATGTTTATAAAAAGTATGGCTTTATGTCGGGCCTGGAAGTCCACCAGCAACTCCTTACCAAAGAAAAACTTTTTTGCCATTGTCCTACCGGTATTTACAATAAGAACGATGATTTTGATGCCGAGTTAATTCGTCATATGAGGCCTACCTTAAGTGAGTTGGGTGAATACGACGGGACGGCCCTGATGGAGTTTAAAACCCGCAAGGAAATTGTTTATCACATTAACAACGAAAATTCCTGTACTTACGAAATTGACGACACCCCCCCGTTTCCGATTAACAAAGAGGCACTGGAAATTGCCCTGGAAATTTCGCTGCTTTCAAAACTAAATATTGTCGGCGAGGTACACATCACCCGTAAACAGTATCTCGACGGAAGTATTCCGGCCGGTTTTCAGCGTACCGCCATTTTGGGTGTTGAAGGCGAGCTGCAGCTGCCTCATAAAATAATCAGGCTTATCCAGCTTAGCATCGAGGAGGACTCTTGTCGAGAGATATCCGACATAGGGCACCGCCGCATTTACAAAACCGACCGGTTGGGAATGCCGCTTATCGAAACGGTTACCTATCCCGATTGTGCAAATCCCGATGAGGTGAAAGAGGCCTGCGATTATATCCGCTTTTTAAATCGTAGTACCGGTAAAGTACGAACCGGAATCGGTGCTGCCCGGCAGGATGTAAACGTGAGTTGTAAAGGCGGAACGC
>CAZKGB010000059.1:0-10554 GCA_964551935.1 uncultured Lentimicrobiaceae bacterium
CGGGCTTGTTACAATGTTTTTGGGCTTCTTCATGAGTCGGATAAGAGCCGTCCGCCGTGAAAGCCCTGTATCGTAATTCGGGGTAAGGCCCCACATATTTATTGACTGGCCCGTAAACATTTACGTAATCGGTTCCCTGAAACAGGTTGATGTCTTCGGTATATTTTTCTTCATCCGGCGGCCACCCTATTACAACCGGAGCGTTTTCTTCAATGCTTTTGGCAGCAGCCTTTTTTTCGCTTTCGCTCATATCGGAGTAAAAAAGACCTTTTAGCTGTTCGTCCGTATCTTTATACGAATAAGGAATTTTATGACCTCCGTCGATGGTTAAATAACATTGCTTTACGGTTATTTTTGAAAATTTTTCATGATCGTCGATAAATTCAATCCAGGTGGATAATTTACCGTCGGTATTTTTATACATAACCCTGTTGAATGCTTTATCAAAAACCAGCTCAACATTTTTGGTGCCGGTAACAGGGCTGCCTTTTTTTCCTTCACATGCAACGGTAAATGTGTGTAATCCCTCTTCCAATGGTATGTTTGCCACGTTTTGTGTTTTCCAGTTTGTTCCCGAAACATAATGGTTATCAAACCGATAACACGGGTCAACAACAGCATCTTCAGCCGGTTGCAAATTACCCGCAGCATCGGTATAATAATTTACGGAGATACTTTTATCGGTACCTTCAACAGGCTTTTTAGTGTTTACTATTACTTTTCCCGATTCATCCAAAAACAGATTTGCCTTTTCGTGAAGGTTAAGCAAATGTGCTTCCGATTTATTGGTGGTTGCATGGTACACCAGCAGCCAGTTATAAAGGGTTCCCTCTTTTAAAAATTGTAAAGTAACCAGTTTGTAATAGATATCATCATCAATATTTACCACGGTGTTTCTTCCCAATTTAAGTTTCTCAAGGTCTTTAAGGCTTTTATAATTTGCAGAAAAAATCAGTTTTCGTGCTCTGAGTTCATTTTTGTATCTCGTGTCGGTTTTGTTAAATACCAATACTTTGGGAAACTGATTGTCAAAATAACAGACAAAGAATTTATTGGTAATCCCGTTTTTGTTGTCATTAAGGAAAAGGTAACCGTCGTTGTTACAGGTTTCGGTACCAACCGGTTTCCCGGAAATATCATAAATAGGTATTTTGCTGCCCGAAGGCGCTTTTATCAGGTAATTAAAAGGAAGTTGCAGCGTTGACGGCAAATCGGATTTAAAACCACCGGCTTTTTTTACAACATTGAAACCGGTAATTTTTTTACCGGCAAATTTAAGCGAATAGGCCCCGTCAACCAGACACTTAACCGTTATTACATTGTCTTTTATCCCGCTTACATATCCTGCGTAAGCAGCGGGTGCCGAGGAGAGTTCAACGTCAAATTCATCAGCCCCCGAACCCTGGAAATCAACAGGTTCTCCGTCGGAATAGGTTACCGCAACATTGGCTGTAAAATAGTTCTGTGTTACCGTGTTTTGTGAACGGGCAGAGATGGCAAGAAAAAAAGAGAAGAGCATTAATGCCCGCACAGTTATATGAAAAGACTTCATAACTTTATAACAATAAAGGTTAAATAAAATCCGCAACCAAAAATCAGATTATTGAAAGCATAATCCTTTCAAATATACACATCTTCTTGAAACCACCTTAAATAATTCACCACGAATTAGTTTGAGGAAAGGATTTTAATTACTTTTATCAACGCGTTAATGAGTATTACGAAAGAGTGCTGAATAATATGCAAGGCAGTGTTGTTATTCATCAAACAATCACTGCAAAAAGATATTTTATCCCTGTAAAAGATATTCCACAAGGGTTATTTCCGTTAATGATTTCAGAAGATGATTTTATTAAGCAGATTAAGGTGGTAATTGAATAATCCTAAATCATCAAATAAATCTGAAATCAAAAATCTCCATGTTGATATCTTACCTCCCGAATCTATTTTTTAACCAGCTCTTCCCGAATCATGGTATGTCCGCATTCGGGACATTTTATGGTAGTGCATTTTACACCCTGTTGATGGGGTTGTTTGTATCCGCATTTCGTGCAAACACAATAACCTCCCGTACCAAAGCCACCGCCATTGTTACGACCATGACCACCACCACGACCCAATCCCCTGCCGGGACCGCTGCCGTCTCTGTTTCCAAATAGTGCCATAATTTTTGTTTTTAAAATTCAATGGCAAATATAATGAACATATGTTCATAATGCAAGTATAATTTTATAAAAAAAGTGAAAATGAATAAAATCGGGTAACGAGGCAAAAAACGGATTATAGGCCAAAATAACAATTGAGCAACTATACCGGTCAGCAATACCTTTTACCGTTTTATATTTATCTCTTTTACTTTCTCAGCGAAGCTCGCAATCATGCCAGGGTCAGATTCAAACTTATTACCGATAACGGCGATATCGGCACCGGCCAGCAACACACTCTCCAGTTTCTCTTCGGTTTTGATGCCGCCACCAATAATAATGGGGACATCCACCGATTGCTTTACAAAAGAAATCATCTCCTCCGACACCGTACGCTGGGCACCACTTCCGGCATCCATAAAGATAAGTTTCATTCCAAGCATTTCACCAGCCATGGCGGTACAAGCGGCAATATCTTTTTTATCGGAAGGAATGGGAAACGAATTACTCATGTAAGTAACTGCTGTTGGTTTTCCGCTATCGATTAACATGTAACCGGTAGGTACTACCTCAAGGCCGCTCATTTTTATATAAGGAGCCGATATCACATGCATACCAATGAGCATATCAGGGTTTCTGCCCGAAATCAACGAAAGAAAAAGAATGGCGTCGGCATGATTACTTACCTGATAAGTATTGCCCGGAAAAAGCACAACGGGTATATTACTGTTGGCTTTTAGAATTTTAACACACGTATCTAAACTACCTGAAGTAAGCAGGCTTCCACCAACAAAAAAGAAATCAACATCCGCTTTTTGAGAGGTAGATGTCAACAACTCAAGCTGATCGTTGTTTAATTTGTCAGGATCAACCAGTACAGCCAGTTGTTTTTGATTTCGATTAAAGCGCTCTGTTACATTCATGGTATTAAAGTATTGCTGTTGTTAAAAGCAAAAATACATTTTTATTGAGTAGAGAAATAAAAAGATGTTTTAATATTGTGCTTTATTAATGTTTAATGGATACAACATGGCTAAAAACGCAACAATACTGGTACTGGATGCCGGAGGAACGAATCTGGTTTTTAATTCAGTACAAAATGGCAAGATTATTGGAACTCCGGTAGTACTGCCGGCTCCTTCTGAAAATCTTGAAGCATTTTTACAAAAACTTATTGCCGGATTTAAGACCGTTCAAAAACAATGTGGTTCAAACGCTACGGCCATCAGCTTTAGTTTTCCGGGGCCTGCCGATTACAAAAACGGTATTATTGGCGATTTGGAAAACCTACCCTTTTTCAGAGGGGGAGTTCCGTTAAAAAAAATACTTGAAAACCACTTTAAGATTCCGGTTTTTATTAACAACGACGGAGACCTGTTTGCCCTTGGAGAAGCCTTGGGAGGTATCCTTTCGGAGATCAACAGACAATCGAAAAAACAGTATAAAAATCTTTTGGGAGTAACGCTGGGAACAGGATTTGGCGGAGGCATTGTAATTAACAACAAATTATTGCCGGGTAATAATTCGGCTGCTGCCGAGATAAACCGAATGAGCAATATGATAAATCGTAACCAAAGCGTTGAAGAGGTGTTAAGCATCAGGGGAATTAAAAAGCTATATTCCGAGAAATCTGAAATTGATGTTGTTGCCTCGCCCGAGCCTTTTGATCTCTATCAAATAGCGTTGGGTAAAAAACCCGGAAACCAAAAGGCTGCCATCAGTGCCTGGGACACCTTTTCTACCGTACTTGCCGACGCCATTGCCAACGCCATCACCTTAACCGATAGCGTTGTCGTAATCGGGGGCGGGCTGTCGGGCGCGCATCCTCTTTTTCTTCCCAAAACTGTTGAATGGCTTAACGGACATTTTACCGATGATACCGGGAAAACTACTCCTCGTCTTGAAATTAATGTTTTTAACTGGCACGATCCGGAACAACAAAAACAGTTTCTGCAAACAGAAATCACCCGCATAAAAATTCCGTTTTCTAACGAAGTTATGAACTGGGACGGGAGTAAAAAAACAGCCATTGCCATAAGTTCACTGGGAACATCCGGTGCGGTTGCTTTGGGAGCCTACCATTTTGCCATGGAGAATTTATAGCGGTTACTGCTAATTCAGCCTCCTGCTATCACCCTTTTATTCCGAAGTTTTCAGAATCAAAATTGGAATTAGCAAAAAATTTGCTCAACTTTGTGGCAATCAATAAAGCCAAAGTTATGCGTGTCTGTTATATTTCAACCTATCCTCCTATTGAATGCGGAATAGCCTCATATACAAACTATTTAGCCACTGCCATTCAGAATATCGGCGATGAAGTAATTATCGTTAGTCAAAACGGTGCTAAAGGCGACAATGTTTTTCCTGTTTACTCGCCCCTCGACAACGATATTGCCACCAAACTGTTCCACATCACCTCCAAGCTTACACCTGACGTTATCAACATACAACACGATTACAACCTGTATGGGTCCGATAGCGGAGTTCAGCTTCTCGATTTTCTGTATCGCTGTAAAATTGCACAGCTGCCTACCGTTACAACTCTTCACACCTTATACGAAGATTTAGACCGAACCCAGCGCATTGTTTTAGACGGTATAACCACTACTTCCGATGCCATTATTGTTCATGAAAATTATCAAAAAACAACCCTGGAAAAATATTTTCCTCTCCATCGCGATAAGTATTACGTAATCCCCCATGGGGTAAGAATCGCAAAAAAAATACCCGATGCAAAAAAGCTGCTGGGACTTGAAGGGAAAAAAGTAATCCTGTTAACAGGCTATTTCAGGCCTTCCAAAGGATTTCATCGTATTGTAAAAATTTTTCCCGAAATTGCTAACCGGATGAGTGATGTGGTATTGCTGGTTAGCGGAAAAATGCGCGGACTGGAGTTTGGCGAGTACCGAAAGTACTTTTTCGACCTGATTAACAGCTCCCCGGCCATCGATAACATTATGGTTCTTTCGGGACAATTTCCTCAACATACCTTTGACACCATTATGAGTGCCGCCGATGTATTGGCGTTACCTTACGAAATAGGTGCTCAAAGTGGAATTTTGGCACAAAGTACCGCTTTTAATATTCCGGTAGTATTGTCACCGTTAAAAAGCTTTACTCATTGGAACAATGTTGTAAAAGGAGGAATAATTGCCGAAACCGACGAAGAGTACAAAGAGGCCATTATTAAAATCTTATCAAAGGATGACTACAAAAACCAGCTGATACAAAACCTGACACATTATAAAACAGAACTTCTTTGGCCCGAAATTGCATCCCGCCATCAATCGGTTTACAGCCAGGTAGTAAAAACCCTGTTTACCGGTTCAAAGTATTTTTACAACAAATAAAAGGGAAGCATATAGAGAACCGGAAAAACAGCAATCACAGAAGCATACGCTAAAATTATTTATTATGCCTTCTTCTGGCTTTTTGTCTAAGATAGAGGTAGCTCTGCTGTATTTCATCCTCCGGCGTATCGGGGTCTTCTTCCAGCACTTTGGCTTTATATTCGGAATAGGACATGGTTTCAATTTGATCTAACAGATCATCCATATCCTCATCCTGATCTTTAAGGTTTTGAATATCTTCATCCGTAACCTGCGGGAGCATGTCTTCGGCGCCAACTACTTCAAGCTCAAAACCTTTCGGAACTTCAAAAGCCGAAGCCGGAACCTCCACGTTTGTTTGAACATCCACCGCCGTTTCGATGGTTTTTTTGCCACCCACTTTTTCAACCGATTTTAGGGTAATTCCTTTCCAGAGCCACAATTTCTGCTTGCCATGTTGCCATACAGCACAATTTTTTCCCTGGATGGTTTCGTTACCAACCACTTTGTAGCCCATCTTTATCAGCATCTTCTCTCCTGTTTTTTGCCAGTCGCGATCGGGGTCAGCCAGTAAATAAGCCATCGGGTTATGCATTTTCACGGCAGATTTATTTTTGTAATCAATGGTAATCATATCGGCCCCTATTAGCATTACCGTTTCCTTTTCCTCTTTGTTACGCCTTTTCTTAATGGTTTTATACTCGGCAATCTTATAGCCACCCATGTCCATGTAAACTATTTTTTCACCCTCTTCCGATCCTTCCAGCTTATATTTTACAATCCCCGACTCGAAAGGATATTTTTTATAATCAGCAGGGTCTTTCGAGGCTACACCCTCTTCGTAACCGGCAGCCCAATCCTGATACTTTTCCAACCCGGAGATTGCATAACCTTCTCCTTTTTCCTCAGCCTCCTCTGCTTTATCCAGTGCCGGATCGGCAGCATCAGTAGCTTTATTTAAACCTTTGTCAGCTTCTTCAATTCCCTTTTCTTCGGCTTTTTCGGCTTGCTCTTCAGCCTTCTTTTTACCCATCTCTTTGTACTTTTTTTCGTACTTGGCACGGATTTTACTCTGAATACCAAACTGAGAGTAACCCACTGATGGAACAGCCAAACCCAGTATCATCAAAATCAAAACTAAATTTCTCATAGAAGTGTGCATTTATGTTAAAAACAAAGAGCGGCAAACGGGACTCGAACCCGCGGCCCTCAGCTTGGGAAGCTGATGCTCTACCAACTGAGCTACTGCCGCATTATTACAAGTAGCAAAAGTAAAAATTTCTTACTATATTATCCTAAACCTAAAAATAGTTTTTATTTACTTCGATTGCCATTTCCGAATCCCGCGTCGGGACAACTAAAAAGCCTGCAAATTAATTGATTCGATAATAATAAAACAGTTTATAAGCGGGTGGGTAGAAAAGCTGATTAGAGTTTAAATTATCAGACCACTTGTTATAATAATAATTTTAATACTTTCGGGGCGTAATTAATCCATCTAACAAATAACCATACCAAAAGATGAAAAAAGTATTTATTTTCGTGATGCTACTGTTATTCGCATCCGTCATTTATTCACAAACCGTAGTTACCGGCAACCAATCAGGCGTGTGGGCAACCTCCGGCTCTCCCTATTTGGTAACCGGTGATGTAACGGTTGCACACGGTGAAACCCTGACCATTGAAGCGGGTGTTGTTGTCCGGTTTCAGGGGCACTTTAAGTTGACTGTAAACGGAAAACTAATCGCACAGGGCACAGAGGCCGACACAATATATTTTACCACCAATGATCCGTCAACAGGCTGGCATGGTATCCGTCTCGATGAAACAGAGGGTGTGAGCGAGTTTCATTATTGCCGTATCGAATATGGAAAAACAAGCGGGAGTGACTTTCCCGAACAGCATGGAGGCGGAATTATGATGAACCTTTCCGACGCCGTTATCGACCACTGCCTGTTTACAAACAACGAGGCAACAGCCGAAGACAACGGAATGGGGGGCGCCATTTATGCTTTAAACCCTACTGCTGAAACACAAATTACCAATTGTACTTTTACAAATAATCATGCCTACGGCGAAGGCGGAGCCATAAAACTTTCAGGCGATACGGGTTTGACCATCGAAAATTGCAGGTTTTCAAATAACACTGTTTTATATGGCGGAGGAGCAATTTGTTTATACGGCTGCTACGACACACAAATTTTACGAAATCTGTTTACCGGAAACATTACAAGCTATGCTGCCGGTGGTGCAGTCTCTATTTTAGGTTACAGCCAAAGAATCAATTTCGTCAATTGCACCCTGTACGATAACCATGCCTCCAATGGTGATGGCGGAGGCGTTGAAATTACTTTTTCAGATGCCTCGTTTACCAATTGCATCATTTATAACAACCCCGGAGCTTACAGCAGCAACATTTACCTCGATTTCGGATGGGCAGAAGTTAACTATTGCGATACCCCTTTCCCCGACGGTGCAGAAGGAGAAAACAACATTGATGTCGATGCAGAGTTTGTTAACGCAGATGCCGGTGATTTCAACCTGACCGAGTTTTCGCCCTGTGTTGATGCGGGTACCGCTTTTCTCATTATTGTTGATGCTTACAACGACACAATCACCGTGGTTGATATGCAACCGGATGAGTATGCAGGAACCGCCCCCGATATGGGTTACTCCGAATACGGAATGACAACAGGCATTCAACCCAAAAATATCACTTTTTCTAAAATCGGGCCAAATCCCGTAAATAATATGCTTACAGTAAAATCAGACTTAAATATTAAACAGATTAAGCTGTTTGATGTTTCGGGAAGATTACGCATTCATCGCGATATAGTCAGTGAAAAACAGGCAACTTTAAATGTATCTTCTCTTGAAAACGGCATTTACTTTTTGCAAATACTTTCGAGTAAAAATGGACGCGATGTCAAAAAAATTGTGGTAAGTAAATAGTTATCCGTTTCACTATTTTCCTTGTTTACTACAAGGATGTATATAATCGCGAACGAAAGGAATTTTGTAGAAGACCAAAGAAAACATGTGCAACAAGTAATTTTGAAACATCATTGATATCATATTTTTCGTTTTGATACGAAATATATTATAATATTTTTCGTTTTGATACGAGAATAGTTACTACTCCCGGACAGGAAATAACGCTTTTAAGAAATCTTGCGGGTAGTTATCTTTATGAAAGACATCCTCTCTTTTACTTTCACTCTAAACCATACATCCGGGAAATACACCCTCTTTTGCCATCATGTATGGCATGTTACTGTGCTACCCCGTTTTATTATCACTCTACCCTTCAATGCGAATGCGAAGAGTGAATATACAACCCGATATTTTGATTACTTTTGAAACATATTAATAAAACCACAATTATGAAAAAGACTACATACATCATTCTTATCGTTTTGGTGATGGGCGTTGGCTACGGCGCTAAATACCTGCTCGACAGAGCGCCCATCTTTACCGGCTTTTCAGCTAAAATGGTAGGTTCCTGGGTATTTATGACCAACCGTACACAGGCAGATGTGGAAGCACACGAGCTGAGCAGCTTTTTCCTTTCTCTTTCAAAAAATATTGTAAATAAAAAAGAAAAAAGTGTGACGGGCAGCTTTGTAGGTACTGCCAAACAAAAAGCCATCTATCGCGAAGGATTGGGCTGTACCCTTTTGGCCGATGGAGATGAAACAACCGTTAGAAAACAGAAGCTCATCCAGGAAAAATTACCATTGAACCCCGATACCATTGCCTGGCCTTTCGGCGATGTGCTGCCAAAGGGTGATTCGGTTAAAGTAAACAGGGAAAAACTAAACGTTGCCCTCGATAGTGCTTTTAACCGTGGAAACACCAGAGCGGTTGTGATTTGCTACGACACCTGTTTCGTTACCGAAAAATATTTAAAAGGCTTTACAAAAAGAACCCGCCTGCTGGGTTGGTCGATGAGCAAAAGTGTTACCAGTTCGATGATTGGCGTACTGGTAAAAGAGGGTAAACTTGATGTTAATGCACCGGCCCCCGTAAAAGAGTGGCAAAACGACAACCGTAAAAACATTACCCTGAACAGCATGTTGCGCATGAGCAGCGGACTGAAGTGGGTTGAAGACTATACCGACATATCGGATGCCACCATTATGCTGTATCAAAAAAGCGACATGGGTGGCTTTGCTTTAAACAAACCGGCTCTGTATCCTCCCGATTCGGTTTGGTATTACTCTTCGGGAACCACCAATATTTTATCACTGATTATTCGTCGTCAGTTTAAAAACGATCAGGATTACTGGAAGTTTCCGCGCAAAGCCATTTTTAACAAGCTGGGGATGAAGAGCGTGATTTTTGAAACCGATGCTTCGGGAACTTTCGTAGGGTCCTCTTATATTTTTGCCACGGCGCGCGACTGGGCTCGTTACGGCCTCTTTTATTTACATGATGGGGTAGCTCGCGGCGAACGCATTCTCCCCGAGGGATGGGTTGACTACACAACCACCCCCACCAAAGGCTCCAACGGAGAATACGGTGTTCAGTTTTGGCTGCAACCCAAAGAACTTCCCGATGCTCCTACCGACACCTACTTCTGCGATGGATATCACGGCCAGAGGGTTTACATCATCCCTTCAAAAAAACTTGTTATTGTCCGATTCGGGCTTAATGGCCACGGCGAATTTGATTACAACAATTTTGTAAAACTGGTAATAGATGCATTTGAATAAAACGCTGATCGGATTTTTTTTGGCTGTCGTTACGCTGGTTTCCTGCAATACTCCTCACGAAAAAAACCATAAAGTCAACCCTGCCGTTACTTACGAAAACATGGAAACAGGTAAACTGTTCCCGCGGGTCAAAATAAAAAACGATACGGCACTCTCTTACGCTCTTTACTTACCTAAAAGCTACGATGTAAAAAAGGAAAACAGCATTGTTTTTATTTTTGATGCTCATGGCCGCGGCACCTTGCCGTAGGAAAAATACAAAACCCTTGCTGAAAAATACAACCTGGTGCTGGCTGCTTCCAACGACTCAATAAACGGGCAGACCGGTCAGCTGCGAAACCGGATTATCACGGCATTTATGGGTGA
>CAZKGB010000060.1:0-10498 GCA_964551935.1 uncultured Lentimicrobiaceae bacterium
CGAACCATTGGAAGTTGCTTTTACCGATACTTCAACCAACACCAGCGGTTTTGTTACCTATGATTGGCACTTTGGAAACGCAGGCTCAAGTAGCGCTCCTTCACCAACCATAACCTTTAACAAAGAGGGAACCTATCCGGTGTCGTTACAGGTTACCAGTGATGGCGACTGTAGATCTTTCGTGGAAAGAACGGATTATATCAGGGTTTACGACTCGCCCACATCAAATTTTACCGCCAACCCGCTCGAAACGGTTCTGGAACAAGCAACCATACAATTCACCAACAGTTCGGTAAGTACCGACACCTTAACATATAACTGGGACTTTAACGATGGTACCACTTCAGACAATACCAACCCAAGCCATACCTATACCGAAACAGGCTCCTACAATGTATTGCTTACCGTAGTAACCGATAACGGATGTGAAGATACCTACTCAACGGAGATTACGGTTCATCCCGATTTCGCTGTTTTTATCCCCAATGCCTTTACCCCTAACGGTGACGGGCTGAACGATGTTTTTGAAGTAAAGGGTGTAGGGGTCAAAACCTATCAACTTCAAATTTACTCGAGATGGGGAGAGCAGTTGTATGAATCGAATAACTTTGAAAACAAATGGGATGCGGCCAACGTGCCGGCCGGTACTTATGTTTATGTTATCCATGCTACTACCCTGTTGGATAAACAAATTGAAGAAAAAGGAACGGTAACAGTTATTAAATAATTAAGTTACCCCCCCGCAATTAAATAGTAAAAACAATAGAATAACCTTTCGTAGCGCGTTGATAAAGAAACTTCAACACGGCAATGGTAACCAGTTACATTAAGTTTCATTTTTTCAACAAAATAGTGTTGATTTTTTTGTAGATAAGAAAAAGGTTTCTATCTTTGCACCCCAATTTTAAGAGGATATAGCAAAAACGCTTAAGAAACAATTAGATAGATGAATACTTTAAGTTATAAGACGGTAAGTGCAAACAAAGAAACGGTCAATAAAGAATGGATATTGATCGATGCAGAGAACGAAATTTTAGGAAGACTCTCTTCGGTTGCAGCCCAATTCCTTCGTGGAAAATACAAACCAAATTTCACCCCGCACGTTGACTGTGGCGATAATGTAATTATTATCAATGCTGATAAAATCAGGCTTACAGGCAACAAATGGGATCAAAAAGAATACATCCGTCACACCGGATACCCGGGTGGTCAGCGTAGTGCTACTGCTACCGAATTAATGGCTAAAAAACCTACTGCCATGGTAGAGAAGGCTATTAAAGGTATGTTGCCTAAAAACAAGTTGGGTAGTGCATTGTTCAGAAACCTTCATGTTTTTGCAGGTTCGGAACATCCACACGAAGCTCAACAGCCAAAGAAAATAAATTTAAAATCAATTAGATAAGTTAAGAAATGGAAGTTGTAAACACACTCGGCAGAAGAAAAACTGCCATAGCAAGAATTTACCTCTCGGAAGGCGATGGCAAAATTGTTGTTAACAAACGCGACTACAAAGAGTATTTCACAACCGCTACCTTACAGTATGTTGTTGAGCAGGCTTTCCTCCTTACCGACACCACGGGAAAATACAACGTAAAAGTAAACCTGACGGGTGGTGGAATTAAAGGACAAGCCGAAGCACTTCGTCTTGCCATTTCAAGAGCACTTATCAAAATTGATCCCGAATATCGTGGAGTTTTAAAAGAAAACGGATTACTTAAACGTGACCCGCGAATGGTTGAACGTAAAAAACCAGGTCAACCTAAAGCCCGTAAACAATTCCAGTTTAGTAAACGATAGAATTATCCTTATTACCGGAACGAGTTTAGTATCCAAATTGCTGAAACTCCCGCCTATGGCCGGACTATTCAGCAATTGTTTTTAGTGAATGTAAACAAATTAAACAATTAAAAAATGGCAAAAGTCACTTTCGAAGAAATGTTAGACGCCGGTGTACACTTTGGACACCTCAGACGTAAATGGAATCCTAACATGGCTCCTTACATTTTTATGGAGCGCAATGGTATCCACATTATCGACCTTTACAAAACCCAGGCTAAACTGGATGATGCTTTAAAAGCCTTAAAGCAGATTGCAAAATCAGGACGTAAAGTCCTTTTTGTTGCTACCAAAAAACAGGCAAAAGATATCGTTGCCGAATCGGTTAAAAAAGTTAACATGCCTTACGTTACCGAGCGCTGGCCCGGTGGTATGCTTACCAACTTTGCTACCATTCGTAAAGCAGTCCGTAAAATGACCTCCATCGACAAAATGAAAACTACCAGCTCATGGAATAACCTTTCAAAGCGTGAGCGTTTGCAAATCGACCGCGAAAGAGCCAAACTCGAAAAAAACCTTGGTAGTATTGCTGATATGAGCCGTCTTCCTGCAGCCCTGTTTATCGTCGACATTCTTAAAGAAAACA
Source organism: uncultured Lentimicrobiaceae bacterium (assembly GCA_964551935.1). Classification (GTDB taxonomy): domain Bacteria; phylum Bacteroidota; class Bacteroidia; order Bacteroidales; family F082; genus B16-G9. Next base: position 2,423 of record CAZKGB010000060.1, read on the forward strand.
TTGCTGTTGCCGAAGCACGCAAACTCAACATCCCAACCTTCGCCCTGGTTGATACCAACTCCGATCCCACACTTATTGATTTCCCTATTCCGGCTAACGACGATGCTTCCAAATCGATTTCACTGCTTGTGAATGCAGCCACTCAGGCTATCGCCGAAGGATTGGCCGAAAGAAAAATGGCACGCGAAAAGAAAGCAGCCGAAAACAACGAAAAAGAAGCCGCTAAAGCTGCCGCTAAAAAAGAAGAAGCTTCCGCCAAAGAGGCTGATGCTCCTAAAACAGAGAAAAAAGCAAGACCAAGAAAAACTGTTGCAAAAAAACAAGATTAATAATTTAGTAAAAAAATTACGAAATGAAAATAACCGCCAAAGAAGTAAATGAGCTGAGAAAGGCTACCGGTGCCGGAATGATGGACTGCAAAAAAGCCCTTCAGGAAGCTGAAGGCAATATGGAAGCTGCCATCGATATCCTTAGAAAAAAAGGACAGAAAGTTGCTGCTAAACGCGCCGACCGCGAAGCCGGTGAAGGTGTTGTTCTTGCAAAAGTTAGCGACGATCAAAAATTTGGTGCTGCTGTTATGATTAACTGCGAAACCGACTTTGTTGCTAAAAATCAGGATTTCATCGACTTTGTAAAATCTGTTACCGATTTAGCTATTGCCAATAAAGCCAAAAATGCTGATGAACTCAATGCTTTAATGCTTGACGGTCGTACCGTTGCCGAAGCTATTACCGAAAAAACCGGCGTTATCGGTGAAAAAATTCAGTTAGGCGACTATCAGACTGTTGAAGGTGAAAGTGTTTATTTTTATGTTCACAATGGCAATCGTATTGCTTCGGTAGTGGCATTCAATAAAGCCGGTGATTTTGCCACCGCAGGAAAAGATGTAGCCATGCAAATTGCTGCCATGGACCCTGTAGCTATTAACGCTGACCAGGTTCCTGAAGAGGTTAAACAACACGAAATTAACATCGGAATGGATCAGGCACGTGCAGAAGGTAAACCCGAAGCCATGCTTGAAAGAATTGCCATGGGTAAATTAAACAAATTCTACAAAGAAAACACCCTGTTAGCCCAGGCGTTTATTAAAGACAGCAAACAAAGCGTTGCTGATTACCTGAAAAGCATTGATACCGACTTAACCGTTGTAGCATTTAAAAGACTTGCACTCGCAGTATAGTAGGTTAATAAACTGTTTGTTAAAAAGCCATGCAATTATGCGTGGCTTTTTTTGTTGGACACAACGGACATAATAATATCAATTGCTTACGGTTTGCAACCATATGCAAAATAAAACAACTGGCATTTTTCAAACTGTCATAGATTAATGCTGTGTTCACGGTTGCAAACCGTGAACTAAATAAAAGTCAATGGAATTCCGATGTTTAATTATTCATATAATAGATACTTCTCCCTAACCTTCATAAACTCCTTTAAAGCACGTTGCCACGATTCACGAATCTCCTGTTGGGTTTTTCCCTCTTCAATTTGCTTCCGCAGTTCGTCGGTACCGGCAAGCTTATCAAAATAGCTATTAAAAAAAGTGATACTGTCACCCAACGTCTGATAAGCCGAAATAAGCCACTCAAGATTTAGCCCGGCAACATTGTTCCGGTAATTATCGGCATAGCCGACAAGCAATTGACCATAGCACCTCTTACCCTGCCACTTCGGGTATTTGCTTTTTCCCGGGATGCTCCGCGGTGTAAAGGTGAAACTCCCCAAAGATGAATCAGGATATCCATATACCTGAAACGGAAAATCGGTACCCCGTCCTACTGAAACGGATGTCCCTTCAAAAAAACATAGCGATGGATAAAGGTAAACCGATTCCCGGTTGGGGAGATTGGGGGATGGTGCCACCTTTAACTGAACTACCATGTTATGCCGGTAGCCTGACATTTTTACTACTTTCAGGTCACATTTATTTCCATCTCCCAGCCAGTTTTCTCCATTAACCATCAGGGCATACTCGCCAATGGTCATGCCATACACCACGGGTACCGGATGCATGCCGACAAACGAACTGTATTCCTCCTCCAAAACGGGACCATCAACATAAAATCCGTTTGGGTTGGGCCGGTCGAGTACGATAACCTTTACTCCGTTTTCAGCACACGCCTCCATGGCCAGACTCATGGTGGAAATGTAGGTATAAAACCGGGCACCGACATCCTGCAGATCAACCAACAACACATCTACATCTTTTAAATCCGCTGCCGAAGGTTTTTTCTTCTTTCCGTACAAAGAAATTATGGGCAAGCCCGAAGTAAGGTCTTTCCCCTCCTCAAACTTTTCACCGGCATCCTTACTCCCGCGAAAACCATGCTCCGGGCTAAATATTTTTATCAGATTTACCTTTTTGGAAAGCAACACATCAACCAGATGAGTATTTCCAATCCTCGAAGCCTGGTTAACCAGTACCGCCACCCTCTTATTCGTTAAAAGAGGCAGGTAATGGTTAAACTGCTCTGCACCCATTCCAATGCTGTCGTAACTGACAACAATGGGAGGTTCACCTTGTGAAAACAGCATTTTGCAGCTCGCGACAAACAACAATAACAATACGACACCGCGAAACTTCCATCCGGCAGTTTTCAAACCAAAAACAGTAAAGACTCTATCAATCATAAAAAACCGATTATTCAATTAAAGGTATTACAGAACTCATATCTTTGCAAAGAAACCCAATCTTTCATTGCAAAACAGCAACACGTTGAATTTTGAATATTTTATAGCACGACACCTGTCTTCGGAAAAGAGGAAATCCTTTTCTCAACCTGTGATAAAAATATCCTACATCAGTATTGCGCTGGGATTAACCCTGATGATTGCATCCATTGCCATCGTAATTGGGTTTAAGCACTCCATCAGCAACAAAGTTATCGGTTTTACGGCTAACCTCCAAATCGTGCCTTTCGATAACAACCAATCGCTGGAAGAACAACCCATGAATATCGACAGGGATTTCATTAAACTGTTATCATCGTTCCCCAATGTTAAACAGGTGCAATTTGTGTCGCAAAAGGGAGGAGTTTTAAAAACAGACAATCAAATTCAGGGAGTGGTATTAAAAGGTGTTGACACTCACTACGACTGGTCTTTTCTGAAGAGGAATTTGGTAGATGGGAAACTCCCGGTATTTACAACAAACCGAGATTACGAGGTGCTTATTTCAAAAATGCTGGCTGACAAGCTACAACTTAAAACCGGCGATAAAATTCGGGTTTGGTTTGTAAACAACAACGAACAGGGAGCACGCGGACGTAAATTTACCATCAGCGGAATTTACAATACGGGGCTGGAGAATTTTGATGGCAGCCTGATAATCGGCGATTTGGATGTAATAACGAAACTCAACAACTGGAAGCATAATGAGGTGGGCAGCGTAGAAATTCTTCTCAAAAATCCTGAAAAAACAAAAGCCACGGCCGAAGCCATTTACCACGACATACCTTACGACCTTAACATAGTTACAGCCTCCGACCTTTACCCGCAAATTTTTAACTGGCTCGACCTGCTCGATATGAATGTGGTGGTAATTTTAGTGCTGCTTATTTTGGTGGCAGGCATTACCATGATATCGACGTTGCTGGTCTTAATTATTGAACGAACCTCGATGGTGGGCTTGTTAAAGGCACTGGGAGCTACCAACAAAACAATTGGCCGGATTTTTTTAATCCGTTCTTCGTACATTGTACTAAAAGGGATGCTTTGGGGCAACATTTTAGGGTTGATATTTTACTTTGTTCAGTTAAAATTCAGAGTTTTTCATTTAGACCCACAATCTTATTATGTTGATTACGTACCGGTAGAGCTTCATCTTTCGCAGTTTCTATTACTCAATGCAGGAGTAATTCTTATCAGCCTGCTTATCCTGTTTATTCCCACCTGGTACATCAACAGAATATCACCGGCCAAAGCACTGAGGTATGAGTAGAGATGTCTCGACTCCCACTTCGATTCCTCTTTGACGCACTCTTCTGTGCCTTCGAAGTAAAAAAAACATCAGACTGCTCACAGCCTTTTCAGAAAACAGTTACAAACTGTTTAGGGTTAGATAAGCTCACGGTTATAAACCGAGAGCTGGATCCGGAAGATATTCCTCCATGCACAACAATTCTTCAGACGAACACTATAGGATTTCGGATATCAATTACTATCTTTGTCTTATGTCAAAGCAAAGTAAAACTATCCTTATCACCGGCGGATGCGGCTTCGTGGGAAAAAATCTGATACACCATTTACAAAAAAACAGCCTTTACGATAAATTGGTTGTTTGCTGCCATAGTCATCACAAGAATAAAAACACCGGCAAAACTATCTATGTTAAGGCCGACCTGTTAAAGCCCGAAAGCTACGAACCGATTTTCAATCAATACCAACCCGACGATATCATTCATCTTGCCGCCATTGCCCGTTTTAAACAAGGAGAGGAAAATCCCGAAGATACCGTAAAGGCAAACTTTTTTGGAACCATCAGGCTTTTAAATCTTGCAAAACAGCATAAAGCAAAACGCTTTTTATTGGTCTCTTCCAATATGGCCAGAAACCCAAAAGGAGTAACCGGATTAACCAAGTATCTGGCAGAAGCATACATCAAAACCATGGTTGCACCACCTGATGTGTTTTCAATCCGCCTGCCCAATGTAGTTGACAGCCCCGGAGCAGTAACGCTAATCTTCAAAAAACAAATAGAAGAAGGCAAAACCGTAACGCTCACCGATAAACGGATGAGCCGCAAGTTTGTTTCGCCTGAACAATCGGCAAAAGATTTATTGTTTGCACTGAATAATGGACATCATGGCAACATCTTTGTCAACAACAAACCCTCCACTCCCATTGTTGAGCTGGCCCGGGAGATGATAAAAAAGTCAGGAAAAAATATTCCCGTAACCTTTATCGGGATGCGTCCGGGTGAAAAATTAGAAGAAGAAGATTATCCGGCTGATACTGTTTGTGTCACCGGTAAAAAGGATATTTTTCTGTTAACGGAAAACCAACACAAACCCGAAAACATTCTTCAGTCCATCGAATTGCTTACCGGAAAAATCAGCTTAAAAACAATTAACAAGATTAAAGCCCTTTTCAACCTGAAGTGATATTCTTTGCTACTTTTGTCAACGAAAACCTGTTAATGTTTGTCCAAAAAAAATCAACTCAAGTGATTTTCCAATTTTTTTGTTCTTACATCGATAAACAGAAAAACCTATGAAATTTAAAATATATCTTTTCTTTCTATTTCTTTTGCTCACCTTTTCGGCACGAGCAACCTACCTGTTGATACCTATGGACGACACGCAAACCAACCATTTAAAAAGTTACGGGATTGCCTTTTGGGTGTTGCAACAAGACGTTGAAGTAGAATGGCTTTTAAATTATCGCGGAGGCAGCTATCTGATACCTTATCACGAATCGTTTGAAAACGAATGCATTGTTCGTAATGTGAGCTTTGAAGTGATTTCGGGTGCACAGGCAACCTCCATCAGGCAGGAGATTGCCCGGCCCGATATTAACATGGAGATTGTTAAACTGAACAAAGTCCCACGCATTGCCGTCTATTCGCCCAAAAACAAACAACCCTGGGATGATGCCGTTACTTTGGTGTTAACTTACGCTGAAATTCCGTATGATGTGGTTTATGATGAAGAGGTGCTGAGCGGATTGCTACCCACATACGACTGGCTTCATCTGCACCATGAAGATTTCACAGGGCAATACGGTAAATTTTGGGCTCACTACCGCAACTATCCCTGGTATCAGGAAAATGTAAGAGCAGCAGAAGAGATGGCTCATAAGCTGGGTTATCAAAAAGTATCAAAATTAAAATTGGCAGTAGCCGAAAAGATTCGCGATTTTGTGCTGGGAGGCGGATATCTGTTTGCCATGTGCTCGGCTGCCGATAGTTACGACGTAGCGCTGGCAGCCCACAACACCGACATCTGCGATGTAATGTTCGATGGAGACCCTATGGATGCCAATGCACAGCAAAACCTTGACTACTCTCCCTGCCTTGCCTTTAAAGATTTTAAAATTGTTACCAACCCGATGATTTATGAAATTTCAAACATTGATGTAACCAGTACCCGCTCCAGGAGTATCAACAGAACAAACGATTACTTTACGCTATTCGACTTTTCAGCCAAGTGGGACATCATTCCAACCATGCTTACACAAGATCATAAAAAAATTATCAAAGGGTTCATGGGGCAAACCACTGCCTTTAACGAGAATGTGATAAAATCAAATGTTACCATCATGGGAGAACTGAAATCGGCCAACGAAGCGCGATACATCCACGGGGAATTAGGAAAGGGCTTTTGGACCTTTTATGGTGGCCACGACCCCGAAGACTACCAGCACCTGGTTGGCGACCCGCCCACCGACCTTAATCTGCACCCCAACTCAGCCGGTTACCGGCTTATTCTTAACAATGTGCTTTTCCCGGCCGCAAAAAAGAAAAAGAGGAAAACCTGATAGAAGGATGGAGTTGGGAGTTAGGGGGTTAAGGGTTAAAAGTTATGGGCTAAGAGTTAAAAGTTAAGGGGTAAGAAACATTCTCTTATCAAAAGAAAACGCTTCTGTTTTTTGAATGGTTACATTATTAAAATCCTTGTGACCGGGATTAATAAGATAATTAAAATCACCTTGCACTACTGCCGAGGGGACTTTAATCGCCAGGTAATTATTTTGTTTAAGCAGCTTATCACCAATAACCTGAGTGGCTCCTGTGTGAGGAAATGATTTCCAGTTTGGCTGAAGGGCTTCCGGTAATATTTCATAGATAAGTGCATCATCCGGAATTTCGATGGTTACAAGAACGTAATCCTCAGGCACAGTACCAAGACCGGTATGAACTGCAATTTCCGCTACACACAATGCCCTCGAATCACCGGTATAAATTACCGGCACCCCTTTGCTGTTCCACCGGCCACCCGCAATTTCCGCCCCTTTTCCCGACAGGTCACGTGCAAATTTCGATTTGGAAAGCCTAAATACAATCATGCCAAAATACCGTATTGGATGCGTGTAAGCTCATCTTTTAACATTTGAATACCAAACGAGCTATCGAGCAAGCTTTTGGGTTTAACACCACCCAAAGCCACATTGTTGGCATTTAACCAACGATTAAACTTTTCCTGAGAACCAAAGACTTCAATTCCATACTTGTTGAGCATGGTTATCTCGAGGATTTTTTCGGAGGCAGTGGTACTAAATGTAGCCTTATCTTTTTTATATCGATTAAGCGAGCGCTCCGACAGATGCAAAAACTGCGACCACTCACGGAGTGTGAAAGGAATACTTTTAGCAAGGCGTTCAAAAAAGGAGTAATGAACGCCTCTTTTTATAGCATTGATAAGCATAAAAACGTTGCCGTCATCGAGGCTGGAATAGGCAACCATAGGCTCGGTGACTTCGTTATTGGTTTTTGACATCTCTTTCATGTTTTTGCAAATATACGTATTTTTTCTTGTTTTGTTACGTCATTTGTCGTTTTTTTTCAAAAAGGCAAAAAAAGAGGCTGTTTAAAAAGTCAGAAATTGTGTCACACTTCGACCTCGCTCAGTGTGACAAACCGATTATTAAATCCTTTTTAAACAGCCCCTTTCAATTGACTGATAAACTACTACAAGCTACCCAACATTTTGCCTGGGTCAACCCACTCGGTAAACTCCTCGTCGGTTAAAAAGCCAAGCTCCAATGCGGCCTCACGTAAAGTAGTGCCTTCGCTATGTGCTTTTTTGGCAATTTTAGCAGCTTTTTCATAACCAATATGGGTATTCAAAGCCGTAACGAGCATCAGCGAGTTATTCAGGTGGTGTTCGATACGATCGGTATTTGCCTCCACCCCTTCAATGGCATTTTTGGTAAACGAAACGCAAGCATCACCTAATAGCCGGGCCGATTGCAACAAATTAGCAATCATCACCGGTTTAAAAACATTGAGTTGAAAATGCCCCTGCATGCCACCGGCCGTAATAGCAGCGTCGTTACCAATAACCTGAGCACAGACCATAGTAAGAGCTTCGTTTTGTGTTGGATTAACTTTACCGGGCATAATAGACGAACCCGGCT
>CAZKGB010000061.1:0-10493 GCA_964551935.1 uncultured Lentimicrobiaceae bacterium
AAGCACGAAAGAATAGATTTTAATAGTTTAATAATTGAATTCAAAGTAAAAATTATGCCGGTCATTAAAAAAGTAAAAGGAGTAAGCCCCAGGTGGGGAAAAAATTGTTTTATCGCCGACAATGCTACCCTAACGGGCGATGTGGTTATGGGCAACGATTGCAGTGTTTGGTTTAATGCCGTCGTTCGGGGTGATGTGCATTCCATTCGTATCGGCAACAACGTTAACATTCAGGATGGAGTAATTATTCATTGTACTTATCAAAAAGCCCCAGTATCCATTGGCGATAATGTATCCATCGCGCACAACGCCATTATTCATGGATGCACCATCCACGGCAACGTGTTAATCGGAATGGGTGCCATCGTGATGGATGGATGTATAATAGAAAGCAACACGGTGATTGCAGCCGGTGCTGTGGTTTCAAAAAACACGGTGGTCAGGTCGGGAAGCGTGTTTGCCGGTATTCCTGCCAAAAAAATTAAAGAGATGGATCAATCCCTCCTTGAGGGCGAAGTCCATCGAATTTCAAACAATTACAATATGTATGCCGGTTGGTATGATGATTAAAACAGCCATTTTTCGAACGTCGAACCAACTGAATCCAAATAGCTTTTAAAATTAAAAAACACACACCATGAAAAGATATATTTCTCTATTGATCTTATTGAGTTTTTCGGCTGTTGCCACGGCTCAAAACAGCACGGTATTTCACCACAGAATGAATGTAACCGTAAATCCGGAAACTTTGGTAGTAACAGTTAGCGATGTTGTTTCAACCGATAATCCGGGTGATTATATTTTTAGTCTTAACGCCGATTTGTCTCCGGTAACCTTTTCAAAAGAGGTCAAAGTTACCAAGGTCGACCAGCATATTCCTGCCGGCGATGTGGGGATGGACAGAGATGAAAATAGTGGTAACCTGAAAATTAACAAATACAAAGTTCACTTTAAGGGCAGGAAAAAAAGTTTCAAGGTAACCTATTCGGGAAAAATTGCTTCTGCTATTGAGCAAAGCGCCGAGAACTACCAACGCGGCTTCAGTGAATCGCCCGGCATTATCAGCACCAAAGGCGTTTATCTGGCAGGCTCCACTTTTTGGGTACTCACGGCGGAGAATAGCCTGATGACTTTTGAGTTAACCACCACGCTTCCTTTTGACTGGAAATCAGTATCACAAGGAAAACGCATCTTTGATATTAAAGAAAAAACAGGCCAAATCGATAAATGGGTTTGTAACAAACCACAGGAAGAGGTGTTTTTAATTGCCGCCCAATTCACGGAGTATGGTTACGATATGAATTCCGGCATTAAAGCCATGGCCTTTTTACGTACTCCCGACGAGGCTCTTGCCAACAAATACCTTGAAGTTACCGAGCAATACATGGAGATGGACCAGCAAATGATTGCCCCTTACCCCTATTCAAAATTTGCGCTGGTGGAAAATTTTTGGGAAACAGGTTATGGTATGCCGTCGTTTACCCTGCTGGGCGAAAAAATTATCCGCTTCCCGTTTATATTGCACTCATCCTACCCGCACGAACTGCTTCACAACTGGTGGGGTAACAGCGCTTATGTCGATTTTACGCAAGGCAACTGGTGCGAAGGCATTACAGCTTATATGGCCGATCACCTTATCAAGGAGCAGCGTGAGCAAGGTGAAAATTATCGCCGTTCTACCGTGCAAAAATTTACCAACTTTGTAACCCCTGAAAACGATTTTCCCCTTTCAAAATTCGCCAGTCGCTACGACGGCCCCAGCGAAGCCATAGGTTATGGAAAGGCACTGATGATGTGGCATATGCTGCGCCGCCAACTCGGCGATAACACCTTTTTAAAAGGGTGGCAACATTTTTACAACAAACATAAGTTTACCAAAGCCTCTTATAACGACATCCGCCTCTCCATGGAAGCGGTTTCGGGCGTTGACCTCCAACCCTTCTTTAATCAGTGGGTACTGCGAACCGGTGCCCCCGAGCTGGTGATTAAATCGTTGAAAACAGATACCTACAACAGCGAGTTTCGCATCTTCCTGACCCTGGAGCAAATACAGCCCGAAGAGGCTTTTACCCTTGACATACCTATTGCCGTTGCTACTGAAAAAGGAGTTCAAGACTTTACGGTTCACATGACCAGGAAATCACAAGATTACCAATTGGTGCTTGACAAAAAACCGCTAAAACTGGCCGTTGACCCTCAATACGATGTTTTCAGGAAGCTGGACCCCAACGAGGTTCCCCCTGCCCTGTCAAAAATTTGGGCTTCCCAAGAGAATTTGATGGTCGTGCCGGCCACGGCATCAGCTATTCAAAAAGAGCTATATAATGAATTTGCCAACGAGTGGAAAAAAGCCGATGCTCAGGACCATTTTACCATCGTAACCGATAACGATCTTACGCGGCTCCCTTCGGATAAAACCGTATGGATTATTGGTTTTGAAAACAAATTTACCGATTCCATCAATAAAGGATTAAAAGTATATCACTCAAAAATAACGGATGATTCGGTTACCTTCGGCAAAAAAACAGTTCCAAAAGGCGACAACAGTTTTATTGCCACCCTTTTTAATCCTTACAATGTTAACCAAAGCGTGGTGTTTATTCAACCGGGAAAAAAGGAAGCTGTGGCGGGGCTGATACGTAAACTGCCTCACTACGGAAAGTACAGCTACCTTGCTTTTGAAGGTAACGAACCCACCAACATGGTCAAGGGGCAATGGCCGGTTACCAACTCACCGCTGGTAAAGGTTTTTAACAAGGATGCTCAAAACATCAACATGAAAACAGAACGGAAAGCGCTGGGATATGTAAAACCACTCTTTTCGGAAAAGCGGATGATGGAAACCATCCAATTTCTGTCGTCAGATAAGCTGATGGGACGCGGGTTGGGAACGCCGTATCTGGATACCGCCGCGCAGTATATTGCCGACAAGTTTAAAGCTTACGGGTTACAGCCATTGGGCGACAGCTATTTCCAGACTTTTAACTATCGTTTTCCCAACAAACCGGGACTTCGTGATATTTCGTTAAAAAATATTATTGCTGTTATTCGCGGCACCGACCCCGATTTAAAAGAGTATCCGGTGATTGTTTCGGCGCATTACGACCATTTAGGATTGGGATGGCCCGATGTACATGCCGGCGACGAGGGAAAAATTCATCATGGTGCCGATGATAATGCCAGCGGCATTTCAATTTTGCTGGAACTGGCTAAAAACATGTCGAAGCTCAAACCCAAAAGAACCATTGTTTTTGCTGCCTTCACGGGAGAAGAGGCAGGGTTGATTGGCTCGCGCTATTTTGTGGCTCATGTAAAAGATTATTTCAAAGGGGAACCTTTTGCCGATGTAAATATTGACACCGACGGTTCGTTGTTTGACAAAAAATTGCTGGTACTTAATGCCAATAGCGCCCGCGAATGGAAATTTATTTTCATGGGCACCGATTACACCACAGGCGTAAAAAGCGAGGTGGTTCAGCAGCAGCTGGATGCCAGCGACCAGGTAGCCTTTATCGAGCAGGGCATTCCGGCCGTACAGCTTTTTACCGGTGCCACACAAAACTACCACCGGCCTTCCGACACCTGGGAAAAGATTGACGGCAAAGGGCTGGTAAAAGTGGCCACCGTATCGAAAGAGGTGCTGGAATATCTGGCCGACCGTGAAGATCCCATGCCGTTTACCGGAAAGATAAAAACAACATCGGAAACATCAGCTCAACCCTCAACACCCAAAAAGAGCCGCCGGGTTTCCACCGGTTCGGTGCCCGATTTTGCCTACACCGGAACCGGGGTTAAAATTGGTGCTGTCATCGAAAATTCGCCGGGTGCCAAAGCCGGTTTACAAAAAGATGACATCATAGTGGGGGTAAACGATGATAAGGTAACTGACCTGAAAAGTTATACGGTCATCCTTAAAAAATACCAACCGGGCGACAAGATTAAAATGAAAATTTTAAGAAGTGGTAAAGAGCAGATAATAAAGCTGACTCTTGGCGAACGGTAAACCGCTTTTTATCCTGAACCGGTAGGAGGCCGGTAATTTTCAATGTACGAGTTGACCTGCGGCAGGGATGGTAGTGGCAGCCCGTGATTTGGCAGGTTGATGCGAAGTAGTGCTGCCGGAGCTCCGCAGCCTTCGGCGGAGGAGATACCGGCAGCTTGTACGGAGCACAGCCTGCCGAAGTGCGGCTATAACGGACAGCCCGGTTGCCGCCCAAAGCCATAAAATATTCAATATCTTTGCACCCCTTATTTTAAATTTGAAATTATGACCCAAAATAGTTTGTTACAGTTTTTTGACACGCCTTACCAAACGCCCCCGTTTGACCGGATAAAGGAGGAGGAGTATTTGCCGGCGTTTAAGGCTGCCATGGCGACAGCAAAAAAGGAGGTTGAGCAGGTGGCCGCGAATACGGCAACACCCACGTTTGAAAACAGCGTTGAGGCGCTGGAAAAATCGGGCCAACAGCTCACGGCCATCAGTAATATTTTTTTTAACCTTAACCACGCAGCGACCAACGAGAATATTCAGGCAATTGCTCGCGAGGTGATGCCGCTGTTGACGGAGTACAGCAATGATATTTGGCTAAATGCGGCCTTGTTTAACCGGATAAAACAGGTTTACGATAACCGTGCAACACTGCCGCTAAGGCCTGACCGGCAAAAACTTTTGGAGGATACTTATAAGGAGTTTGTAAGGCGCGGGGCGCTGCTTACGGGTGATGACAAAGAAGAATACCGGCGTGTTACCAAAGAGCTTTCGCAGCTTTCGCTGGCTTTTGGCGAGCATGTGCTGGCCGAAACCAACGACTTTACCTTACACATTACCAACGAGGACGATTTAAGCGGTTTGCCCGATGGCGTTAAAGAAGCTGCCGCCGCACTGTCGAAAAGTAAGGGCAAAGAGGGGTGGCTTTTTACGCTTCATTTTCCGTCGTACATGCCTTTTATGAAATATGCCGACCATCGTGAGCTACGCAAGAAGATGTTTTTAGCCTATTCGAAAAGGGGTAACCGTGGTAATGAAAACGACAACAACGAGATTATTAAAAAGATGGTTTCGTTGCGACTGAAAAAGGCCAACCTGTTAGGTTATAAAACGCATGCTGATTACGTACTGGAACAGAGCATGGCTACTTCGCGCGACAGGGTTAACGGGTTTTTAAAACAGTTGCTGGAAAGCTCGTTTGCCTTTGCCAAAAAAGATGTGGAAGAGGTGGAGCAGTACGCCCTAAAGCAAGGTTTGAAAGGACGACTGGAGCGTTGGGATTACATCTATTATGCCGAGAAGCTGAAAAAAGAGAAGCTGGGGCTGAACGATGAAATGACCCGTCCTTACTTTGAGCTTAACAGGGTTGAAAAAGGGGTACTGGGGCTGGCCACCCGTCTTTACGGCCTTACCTTTAAAGAAAACCATGAAATTCCAACCTACCACGATGAGGTAAAGGTCTTCGAGGTTTTTGATGAAGAGGGTACCTTTTTAAGTGTTTTGTATATCGACTATTTTCCACGTCCCTCGAAACAGGGTGGCGCCTGGATGACTTCGTTCAGGGAGCAATACATCGAAAACGGCCGGGATGTGAGGCCGTTGGTTTCGCTGGTTACCAACTTTACCAGGCCTACTAATTCGAAGCCTTCGTTGCTGACCTTTATGGAGGTAAAAACCTTTCTGCACGAGTTTGGCCACGGCCTTCACGGTATGCTTAGTAAGGTTTATTATGAAAGCCAGTCGGGCACCAATGTTTACCGCGATTTCGTGGAACTGCCTTCGCAGCTGATGGAAAACTGGGCTACCGAAAAAGAGTGGTTGCAAGAGGTGGGTATCCACTATAAAACGGGAGAGGTAATGCCCGACGAGCTAATTAATAAATTGATAGAGAGCGCCCGGTTTCAAAGCGGGTATGCCATGATACGGCAGCTTTCGTTCGGGTTAAACGATATGGCCTGGCATACGCTGACACACCCTTTTGACGGTGATGTAAACGAATTTGAAAAAGAGGCCATGAAACCCACCGAGCTTTTTCCCCCGGTAGAGGGAACCTGCATGAGCACTGCCTTTTCGCATATTTTCGACGGCGGGTATTCAGCGGGCTATTATGGTTACAAATGGGCCGAGGTGCTTGATGCCGATGCTTTCGACCTTTTTAAAGAGAAGGGAATTTTTAATCGTGAGGTGGCACGTTCGTTCAGAAAAAATGTATTGGAAAAAGGGGGAACCGAGCACCCCATGAAACTTTATAAGGCCTTCAGGGGCCATGAGCCTTCGGTGGAGCCGTTGCTACAAAGAAGCGGACTGGCCAAGTAAGTTTAATGCTGCCCGCCCATAGTTGTCAACCTCGAGGGGTGCTTATTAATGCTGAGGGGTTAGAGATGAAAAGGGATCGTGGATGCTTTAAAAGGTGGTATCAGGTCAGCATCGTCCTGTTTTATAGTTTTTATAACCCAATACGATACCAAAACCCGCCAGACACTTTTTTAACCGGTCTTTAAAGCCGGTTTTGTTGCGGGAGATATCGAAATCAAACTGCCAGTTTTTTTCGGCGATGCGTTTTTTCATCACGGCAGGATGCTCGCCGTCGAAAGGCCTTAACTGGCGGACATGTTTTTCGTAGTTAAACTCCCGGACTTTGGCCACATGCTCATCGAGCCAGCTGTCGTCGTGCCAGTACTTATGGAAGGTTTCCTGTTTTTTTTGCATTTTTCGGGGATCTTTTACCCAGCCGTAATGGTAAACAAAAGCATCCACGGGTTTTACACACAGTTTTTGGTTGTTGCCTTTTCTGAAACCCTGGGCATCGCGATAGGAATAGATCGATTTGTCGTTTCTGATAACCCTTATTTCGTGGCTGTACCAGTTGGATGAAGAACCCACATAATCGTACGAGCCATAAAAGTGCAGGTAGTTAAACAGCAGTCCGTCCACCTTGAAATCATCTTTGTAACGAAGCATGTTTTGATAAATGGTGTCAAGATATTTTTCGTGAACAACTTCATCGCCCTGAATGTAAAAAGCCCAATCGGAATCTTCGGCTACTTGCGCCAATGCCTTGTCGGTTTCAACTGCCAGCACTCTGCCTCCCTCCCGCAGACTTTCATCCCATTTGGTTTCAATAATTTTGATTTTCTTTTTATCAATTTGCCGAATCAGATTTAAGGTTTCGTCGGTGGATTGTCCCACGGCCACCACAAACTCATCGCAGATGGGTAAAATAGATGTGATGGCTTCTACCACCGGATAGTCGTATTTCAGCGCATCTTTAATAAAGGAAAAACCACTTACTTTCATAAAAACTGTAACGGGTTAATAAGTACTATTCAAACAATTTCTTTATAGAGGCGTGATGGGCTTTTACAATGCCTTTTTCGGTGATGATACCGGTGATATATTTTGAAGGGGTAACATCAAAAGCGGGATTATAAGCTTTGGAACCGGGATTGTTAACCCGAACCTTAACCAAATGGTTGTTAACATCGTAGCCTGTTTGATACAATACCTCATCTTCGTGCCTGAACTCGATGGGGATGGCTTTTCCGGTTTTACACTGCATGTCGAAGGTGGAAGTGGGGGCAGCCACATAAAACGGAACCCCGAATGCTTTAGCAACGATAGCTTTTTCCAGTGTTCCAATTTTGTTAGCGGTATCGCCGTTAGCGGCAATACGGTCGGCACCCACTATGACCATATCTATTTTTCCTTCTGCCATCAGCGATGCCGAGGCATTATCAGGAATAATAACATGCGGAACCCCTTCGTTATAAAGCTCCCAGGCTGTGAGTCTTCCTCCCTGACTTCGCGGACGGGTTTCGTCGATGTAAACAAAAACATCTTTACCCTGATTGCGGGCGAGATAGATGGGTGCTAGGGCGGTTCCATAATCCACAAACGCGAGCCACCCGGCATTACAGTGCGTCATGATGTTGGCCTTTTTTTCGATAAGAGAAGCGCCATACTCCCCAATGGTTTTAGAGTTCATGACATCTTCGCGGGCAATCCGTTTGGCTTCTACCAGGGCATCTTCCGGACTGCGAAGTCCTGCCTGATAAACCCTTTCCACCGCATAAAACAGGTTTCTGGCCGTAGGCCGTGTGGCTTCAATATCCTGACGGGCTTCGCGGATAATAACGGCTCGGCTTTTGCCCTTTGCCTTAAGAAAGGCTTGCGCCATGGCGTAACCGGCAGCCGCTCCAATGGCCCCTGCCCCACGTACCACCATATCGGTGATGGCCAGACAGGTATCCCAGTAGGTTTCGCATTTGTGGATGACAAATTCAAAAGGAAGTTTGTTTTGCTGGATCATGTAAACCACATTTCCTTCCATCCAAACGGTTTCGTATTGTTGATCTCCTACAGTCATAGGTCAAATTATTTTTCCAGTTGTTTCAAGGCAATCCAGGTTAACAGCCCGGTGCCAACTTTTATACTCTCTTCATCTACATCAAAAGTGGGAGTATGCAATCCCGAAGTAATTCCTTTTTCGGGGTTGGCCACTCCCAGCCGGTAAAAGCAGCCGGGAACCTGACGGGCGAAGTAGGCAAAATCCTCCACCGTCATCCTGCGGGGAAGCTCTACCACCTGATTCTCTCCCAAAAAATCTTTGGCAGCCTCAATGGCCACTTGCGTTGCGCTGTCGTCATTTATCAAAACAGGATAGCCCTTGTCGATGACCACCTCATACGACAAACCAAATTTTCCGGTTGTTTCTTTAGCCACCTCATTAATAATCTTATGCACCCTTGTTCTCCATGATTCGTCAAAGGTTCTAAAGGTTCCTTGGATGGCCACTTCGGAAGGAAAAACATTGTGGGCGCCGTTTCCAATAATTTTTCCGAACGACAAAACCGTGGGAACATCTTTGGGAGCCAGTTCATTAACCCGCTTTTTTAATTCTACAATCAGTTGTGAAGCTACCCATACGGCATCATCACCACGCTCGGGCATGGCTGCATGACCGCCTTTACCCCGTACATAAATATTAATCTCATCCGATGAAGCCATGTATTCTCCTTTTCTGAAACCCACTTTCCCTACGGGCAGTTCCGGGAATACATGCTGAGCCACGATGGTTTCCGGTTTCGGATTTTCCAACACCCCCTCAGCAATCATCTGCAGCGCACCTCCGGGCAAAACCTCCTCCGCAGGTTGAAAGATTAACTTAACGGTTCCATCAAACTCGTTTCTTAATTCCTGAAGAATTTTTGCTGTTCCCAGCAAACAGGTAGTATGGGCATCGTGGCCGCAGGCGTGCATAACACCGCTGTTGAGCGAGCGATATTCCACCTTATTTTCTTCCTGAATGGGCAGGGCATCCATATCGGCACGCAAAGCGATGGTTTTACTGTCGGGGTTTTTTCCTTTAATCAGGGCAACCACACCATGGCCACCCACTCCGGTTTGATGTTCGATACGCCATTCGGTAAGAAGCCCCGCAATGTATTTCGCTGTTTCGGTTTCATGAAAGCTCAGCTCGGGATGCCGGTGCAAATAGTGCCGTGTTTGCCTCAGCATTTCAAAGCCGGCTGAAACTTTCTGCATTATGGTTTCTTTTGTAATCATAAAAACATTTGATATCAAGTGAACAAAAGTACATTATTTAGAGGTTTGTTAAGTGATATTTGGATTTCCCTGTTTCAGAGCGTATCTTTATCGTTTCAAAAAACCAATGACATGGAAATAATTGCACTTATTGAGAATGAACTTGCCGAGGGACAAGTAAACCTGAAAACGGAAGCCGGATTATCGCTGTTTATCAAAACAAAAACCAAAAATATTTTGTTTGATACCGGCAGTTCGGGCAGTTTTGCCGACAACGCCGAGAAACTCGGTGTCGACTTGAGGGAGGTAGATTTTGTAGTAATATCGCACGGGCATTTTGATCACACCGGAGGACTTGAGAGGTTCTTTTCCATTAACAACAAAGCTAAAGTTTACATTAAAGAGGAGGCAAAAGGAGCCTTTTTTTATAAAGTTTTCTTTTTGAAGAAGTACATTGGTGTAAACCCCGATTTGTTTAAAAACTTTGGAGAGAGGTTTGTATTTGTAACTGACGATATAGAAATTAGCCCCGGGATTAATATCGTTACAAACATTCCGGTTAAACACCAGCTACCTGCCGACAGTAAGAATATCAGAGTAAAAAAAGATGGCAAACTTTTACGTGATGATTTTTCGCACGAACAGATGATGGTTATCTCGGAGGGAGAAAATGTGCATTGCTTTACAGGTTGTTCACATCACGGTATTTTGAATATGGTTGAGTCGGCCGGTCATTTAACAGAAGGAAAAAAAATAAAAACTTTTGTAACCTTTAAAAAGGAATTTTAGAAAGATGTTTGTAGATAAAGCAAGAATAATTGTTAAAGCAGGTAACGGCGGTAATGGGTGTTGTAGCTTCCGGAGGGAAAAATTTGTGCCTAAAGGCGGTCCTGACGGTGGAGACGGAGGCGATGGAGGCAATATAATATTTAAAGCCGACCCTGGTGAACAAAGTTTGGTG
>CAZKGB010000062.1:0-10456 GCA_964551935.1 uncultured Lentimicrobiaceae bacterium
AAAATAGCCGAGTATCCTGTCATCCATAAAAACATAAACATTGGTTGAAAGGGGGTCGGTGTCCTCTTTTCCGGTTACGAACTTTTTGGAGCCTATGTTTACCCTGATTCCTTTAACTATTCCGGTTACCCCAAGTGAGGGAATTTCCCGGAAATTTTCAACCTGAAAAGTCGAATCGACTTCAATATGCTCGCTGATGGTGATACTCAGCGGGTGGCTGGAGTTGGCAACAACCGATTTAATCATTTTTAGTTGTTCCTCTGAAAGATTATCTCCAACGAACTCCACTTTCATCGATCGGTTTACCGTTAAAGTACCTGTTTTATCAAAGACAATGCTGTCGATTTTTCGAAGGTTATCAATTACTTCCGTATTTTTTAAATAAAATCCTTTTCTGCCATATTCACGCATGGTGCTTCCAAAAGTGAATGGTACGGTGAGTGCCAGCGCACAGGGGCAGGCGATAATTAACACCGATGTAAAGGCAAAGAGTGCCAGTGACGAATCGTTAATAAGCCAGTATATACCGGCTGCCAAAGCGATAGAGAGTACAATAAAAGTAAAATACTCACTTACCTTGTTTACGACATGGTTCAACTGCGATTCACCATTTTCCTTGTGGTACTCCTGGTTCCAGAGCTGCGTTAGGTAACTTTGGTCGACCGATTTAATAACTTCCAGCACGATATTACTTCCAACCTGACGTCCCCCGGCAAAAATAACTTCTCCGGCCTTTTTATTCACCGGAAGCGATTCACCGGTTACAAATGAATAGTCGATTTCTGCCTGTCCGGATATCAGCTTAGCATCAGCCGGAATAAGTTCCTGGTTGCGAATAAGAATATGATCCGATTCTTTTAGTTTGGAGAGGGGAATGGTTTCTTCTTTATTACCGTTAAGCAGTGTAACAGCCACCGGAAAATACGATTTGTAATCGCGTTCAAAGGATAAGGCTTCGTAAGTTTTACTTTGATACCATTTACCTATCAACAAAAAGAAAACAAGTCCTACAAGCGAATCCATGTACCCAATACCCTGACCCGTAAATATTTCGTAAGTACTTTGTACAAAAAGTGTAAAGATTCCAAGGGTGATAGGTACATCAATGTTGACTATTTTATGGCGCAAGCCTTTAATGGCTGAAAGGTAATAATCGTTAGCACAATAAAATACAACAGGTAAGGCAAGGGCAAAGCTCATATACCCGAAAAAATTAATAAAAAGCTTGCTAACCTCGCCGCCTCCCGGAAGGTATTCGGGGAAGTTATAGAGCATCACGTTCATAAAGCTAAACCCGGCTACTCCGATTTTCAGCATCACGTCGCGAGAGGATTTACTGGTATTTTGTTCGTCAAGCTGATCAAGTGTTATTTCCGGAACGTAATGAATGGAAACCAACAACTCAACCAATTGTCGCAAGGTAATTTGCTTGTTGTTAAAGGTAATGGTTGCCTTTTTCTGCGGGAAGTTCACGTTCGATGCAACGATGGCAGGGTTAATGGTGTAAAGATTCTCCAGTAGCCAGATACATGAGGCACAGTGAATGGTAGGAATAAACAATGTTACTTTACTGATATCGCCATCCGAAAACCCGAGTAGTTTTTCTTTTATCTCATCCAAATCGAGGTAGGCGTATTTGTTACCAACATTTGCCTGTTCGATTTTTATTCCCGACATGGGTTGGATTTCGTAATACTTATCCAGTTTTTTTTCGTTAAGAATTTGGTAAACCGCTTTACAGCCATGACAGCAAAAGGGTTTATCATCCCACATTACCGGATGGCTCCCGCAATCTTCACCACAATGTATACATTTTACCCCCATCAGTAATTGGCTTGTTAAATCACAAATTCAAATAATTACAATACAAACAGACTTGTGTTCAAATTTACTTCTGAATTACTTTATATTCAGGAAACGTTATTACCCACATCCCCCGCGGTTCACCATATTTAAAATTGAGCGCTTTGTCGGAAGGATAATATTTTTTTATTTTCTGTTCCCTTTCTAACGGCATCTCCTTCCCCGGAGTACCATGACACTTTAAACAAACTTTGTTGTTAATACTTATCATGCTGTAATATACAGGCTGTCCGTTTTTATCGGGTATAATCTTAGGTGTAACAGGCCTTCTGCCAAGCCATTCGAGGATATATTGTTTATACAATTCACTCTCTTTTGGAGAGGTTTCGTTAAAAGAATTGCGATACTTTTTGGCCACTCTCTTAATTTTAACTCCTAAAACAGCCGACATGGAATCGGTAAGTAAAATGGCTCGGTTATGACAAAAATCAATAGCATGGTCGATGCCGTTTTTTTTGATGGCTGATTTCAGATTTTTTTGCAGAACGGACGCCATCTGTTTGGAAATAGAAGATCCTTTTAATACAAGCATCTTTTTAACCGAATCGTTTAAAACAATCTTATCGGCAATGGGTTTGTTTCTATTATTAGTTTCTTTTTTGTTTTCCGAATTGCAGGCGGTAAGTGCTGCAACCACAATTAACAGTAAAATAATTATTCTATTCATTATTCGATTGATTATTAGTTTCAAATACTTCCAATACTTTTCCAACATAGCGTAAATCTTTACCTGCAAGCGGATGGTTAAAATCAATGGTAACCGACTCTTTCATAATTTTTATCATTTTACCGATATGCTGTTGTCCGTTGTTGTCATGCATGGAAACTTTTTTTCCCGGAAGAAAAAAGTTATCAGGGATTTTACCATCTATTTCAAAAGTATCCTTTGGGATATCAAAGATGGCATAAGTATCCACGAGACCATACGCATCTTCGGCTTTAATAATAAAATCGAAGGTGTCATCAACAGCAAGCCCTGTCAGATTTTTTTCAAAATCAGGAAAAAGATGATTAAGGCCGAATCTGAAAACTATCGGCTTTTCAGGCGGAATCTCTTCAATCAGTTCATTATCGCCGGCATCGTATAGTTTATAAACTATTTTAGCAAGCTTTCCCGGTTCAATTTTCATAATGAAAAAGTTTATGCAAATATAATCGTTCTAAATAAGAAACCTATTTTAATTTAATTTATAAACCACAATATTCCCGGAAACCAAAAAACCATTTCTCCCAATGTTTTATACAGTTCGTGATGTTGAAAATAGTTTTGAAAGTGATATATTGAAAACAGAGCTGCTGCCATAAACAACTCAATAAACACAGCGGAGAATTCAGTTATCGAATTAGTTAACAAGAGCAATATCAATGAAAAAACAGCTGTTAGCCCGAAAAGAATTTTTATAAAGATACGGCTTTTGCTAATGCCAAATTTCGTAACAAAAGAGATCTGCTTATCTTGGGTATCCATATCATTTTCATAAATGGCAACAATTAGTCCCTCAATCCAGACCAATAATATAAAGACAAAAATAATTCCACAAACGGAAGTAGAAAGGGGGTTGTCATTCCAAACCAACGGAGCCAGCCAAATACCCGCGGTGTAAAACAGGCTTATAATAAATTCCTTTTGAAAAGAGAAATTCTTTCTGTTTTCCATACGAACAAGAATTAAATAAATAATCGCACCCATACCGATTATTAAACCTCCCGTTAAGATTTTTTTATCCAAAAAAATCCAAACTAAGCTCAGCACAACGACTGAGGAAACAGCAATTGCTGCAATAAAAACGTGTCGATAACGATAATGCAATTTATGACGATGGATGAGTGCTCTGTTTTTTCTTGAAAAACTATCGAGTAGATGATCGGTGGTATAAACAATCCATACCGATAAGGCTAAAACAGGCCACCACCGGTAATTAGGAGAAACATCTAAAAGTTTCACGGCATAAGCTCCAGTAGCAATGGCTCCCAGCACTACATCAAGGCTTAACAATTGAGCAGACCGAAAAAACAGTTTGATACTTTTATTATGCTTTTCAGAAGCGGTCATTTTAAACAAAAAAACTCCCATCTAACCGACAGGAGTTTTTATTAACTTTTTTAACATCATTAATATTCTTCGTCATAATCTTCCAGTGAAAAGCTCTCTTCCAGATAGGGGTGATTTTTTGCAACCAGAGGAAATTTAGAGATTGATTTTGCTGTTACCAGTGCAAATGCACCTGCAAAACCGATAAAGGTACCAACTTCAACAAAACCAAATACAGCATGATGAACAATTCCGGGCATAACGGCAATATAAAGCTCAATAAATTGTCCGATAATCAATACGGCAATGGTGAAAAGCAGTGCGTTGGGATTTTTAGCAATTCGGTTCCACATGATAAATAGGAACGGGAAAGCCCAGTTGACAAATATCTCTGCCAGGAAGAACCCCTGGAAACCACCCTCTCTTCTAAGGTTATAATAGGCTGTTTCTTCAGGGAGGTTACCGTACCATATCAACAGATACTGGATAAACCACATGTAGCCCCACATGATACTCAGCATAAAAATATATTTTGAGAAATCGTGAAAATGAGCTTTGTTCATAAAAGGGAAGTAACCCAATTTGTAAAGTATAATGGCAATTCCTGCCACGATGGCCGATCCGTGGTAAAAGGCCGATACAAACATTTTAATAGAGAAAAGGGTACTAAACCAGTGCACTTCAATAGTCATCAACCAGTCGAGTGCAAAGAAAAAGAATGTAACACCTAAAACGAAAATAAAAACCTTTGATAAGAATTCTATTTTGTTAAACGAATCAAGTCCTCCTATTGTATCCTCTTTAACGGATAGCCTTCTGATTCGGCAGGCAATAATGAACCAGAGAACAAAAAATACAATGGTTCTGATTGTAAAGAAGGGCACATTAAGGTAAGGTGTTTTATGTGCAATAATCATATCGTGTGCAGCATCGGCGCCAAGCCAGTGAAACAGATGAGGCATTCCAAAAAACAGAGGAATCCACATTACTAAAGCCAACAACAGGTTAACCGTAAACGCCTGGGGAATTCTTAAAAATGCAGTTGACCATCCCGATTGGGAAATAGCTTGCATGGCCATCCAGAAAAGTCCGCCTAATGCTATCGATAAAAACATAAAGTTATTTAATAACAGGTTAGCCCATGTCCGATCAGTTTCTCCTGTAAAAAAGCCTGTTGCCACAGCAACAACACCAATCACAATCATGATGAGCGTGATACTTTTAAACGACTTACTAATTTGAAGTTTCTTATCCATAAGAATAAATTTTTATAGCGGTGGTGTTATTATTTAATAATAGAACGAAGGTAATTAACAATTTTCCATCGGTTTTCAGGAGTTACCTGAGTTCCATGAGGTCCCATCAATCCTGATAAAGAGCCTTCCGTAATAATGAAATAGATTGTTCCGTCGGGCATATTCTGAACATAGCTTCCCGTTAAATCGCGTGGTTTGGCGGGAAACAATCCGGCCTTGTATAAATAGCCGTTACCCTTGGCATCAAAACCGTGGCAATCGGCGCAAAAAATATCATATTGATGTTTCCCTTCGGCAATATTATCATCGTCAGGTTTAATCGGGTTTATTAATTCAGTTCCGGCTTTAGTTTGGTCGCCAACTTTTTCAACAATTGATTTTGGATTAAACGGGAAATAGCTGTCGTTACGGCCAACGGCTCCTTCGGGAGCAGGTTGGTTTACCTGCCCATTGGGGAGTATGTTGCTTGGGTTATAAGCTTTATCGTATTTTGTAAAATACATATCGTAATCGGCCATATAAGCATACCCGGGATTGTTCTTATCGTGTTTGCACGACGATAGAAATATCATCAAAAGTGGGAGAATTAAAAATATTGATTTGTATTTCATGTTTTTAGTATTTCTCATTAAACATTGCTGCCGTTTACTTCCACGGCACCACTTTTCATTAGCAACTCATCTATTTTTTTTACGGTTGCATCATCCATTTTCTTACTCTTTTCGATTACGATAACAAATTTATCATCCATGCTTCTCGAATCGGGTAATACAACCTTTTTGCCGGGCCACATTTTTTCGCGGATAAGCAGGGTTGCCAGCGTGAAAATTACACCGGAAAGGATTGTTAAAACAAACATTATCACCACAAACGACAGTGAGTTATGAGGTTTTCCGCCAAAAGTTAAAGGATAACTAATCACGGAAGTCCAGTATAAAAATGCAAACACCGAACCGGTTCCTACAGCGCCATAAATAAACGTGGCATAAGGAATACGGGTTTTCAGTTTTAATAGGTCCCAAACATGTTCAAGTGGGAAAGGTGAGAAAACATCTTTTACTTTAACATTGTTTTTCAAGAGAACTTTTACAGCATCAGTAACCACATCCGGGTCATCAAAAACGCCTATTATTTGATTTTGATTATTCATGATCTTCCGGTTTTTCAGTAATCATACTGGTTTCTTTATTAATACCTTTTAGCTCGCTAATGGCCATCATCGGGAGGAATCGCAGGAAGGCAAGAATACCCAGGATAAAAAACCCGATGGTGCCAACATAAATGGCAACTTCGGTGGCAGTGGGCGAATAACCGTGCCAGGTTGATGGCAGCCAGGTTTTTGATAATGATGTTACAACAATAACGAAACGCTCATACCACATACCTACATTGATAAAAATACTGATAATAAAAACAATCGTAATGTTACTTCTTATTTTCTTAAACCAGAAAAGTTGTGGCATAAGGGCATTAAAGGTAATCATGGCCCAGTAGGAGTATGCATATTCACCAACCGTACGGTTTTTAAAGAAAACAAACATTTCATAAGGTGAATCGGAATACCAGGCGATAAAAATCTCCGAGATATATGCAACACCCATGATAAGCGAAACAAAGGTAAGCACCCTTGCAATGGCATCGAGGTGACGTTGGGTAACATACTCTTCGTACTTGTAAACTTTTCGTACAATAATCATCATGGTAAGCACCATGGCGAAACCTGAAAAGATAGCTCCAACCACGAAGAAAGGAGGGAAGATGGTTGAGTGCCATCCCGGTACTACACCGGCAGCGAAGTCGGTAGCTACGATGGAGTGTACCGAAACTACCAAAGGAGCGGTTAGTCCGCCCATCAGCAGTGCAGCAGCTTCAAAACGAAGCCAGCCTCTTGCCGAGCCTACCCATCCAAAGCTAAGGATGTTGTAAATTTTCTTTTTAATTTTAGAGGTTGTTCTTTCACGAATGGTGGCAAAGTCGGGCATCATACCCACGTACCAAAACAGAAATGAAGCGGTAAGGTAAGTACTGATAGCCATTACATCCCAAAACAGGGGCGAGTTAAAGTTATCCCATAACGGGCCTCTGGTATTGGGATAGGGAAAAACGAAAAAGCCGTTCCAGATACGTCCCATGTGTATTAAAGGAAACATACCGGCAGCCATTACCGCAAAAATCGTCATTGCCTCGGCAGCACGGTTAATGGAGGTTCTCCATTTTTGGTGCAACACCAGCAAAAAGATAGAAAAAGCGGTTCCGGCATGTCCAATACCAATCCACCAAACAAAGTTGATGATAGCCCATCCCCACGAAACGCTGTTGTTCAATCCCCAGGTTCCGACTCCGACGGTAATGGTATTATAAAAACCCCATATACCCCAAACCAGCATGGCACTGGCAAAAAAGGCAGTTATCCACCACCATAACGGTGTCTTATCTGTAAGAATAGGGTTGGTAACATCACGTGTGATATCGTTGTATCCCTTATTTCCTTCAATTAATACACCTCTGACTTTAATATTATACATAATATCCGCGTTTTTTATTATGCTTCTTTGTTTCTTACTTTAGTTAAATAGCTTGTTGTTGGCAGCGTATGCAACGATTCAAGCAGGTGATACATTCTTTCGGTATCGTTTGTTTTGCTTACTTCACTCTCCTTGTCAAGCAGGTTTCCAAACTGAATGGCGTCGGTCGGACAACTTTGTTGACAGGCGGTCATGATTTCACCGTCACGAAGTTCACGATTTTCGGCTTTGGCTTCCAGTTTCTTTTCCTGAATACGTTGAACGCAGAAAGTACATTTTTCGACAACACCACGTTGGCGTACTGTAACATCAGGGTTAAGTACCAATTTCCCCAGCTCGCTGTTCATGTTGTAATCGAAGCTGTTGTTATTGACAAATTCGAACCAGTTAAACCGGCGAACTTTATAAGGACAGTTATTCATGCAATACCTTGTTCCTATACAACGGTTGTAGGCCATCTGATTCAGTCCTTCGTCGCTGTGCGTGGTAGCAGCAACGGGGCAAACGTTTTCGCAAGGTGCATTGTCGCACTGCTGACACATAACCGGCATGTATAAAACCTCCGGATTGTCTGCAATCTCTGAATAATACCTGTCCATGCGAAGCCAGTGCATAATCCGTCCGTTTTTTACCTGTTCTTTACCAACCACGGCCACATTGTTTTCAGCCTGGCACGAAATCAAACAGTTACTACATCCTGTACAACTGTTCAAATCGATAGAAAGTCCCCAGCGAAATGCTTCAAACTTTGGTTCGGGATAGAGGCTGAAATCTTCACTTTCGATAAACTCCTCGTGTTTTTCATTTCCCGAAGCCGGATTTTTAATAAACTCGCCCAAAACAGTTTCCCGTACAATCGGGCGCCCTTCCATCACATGGTGAGTCTGGGTAAGTGCCAGCGAATAGGTTTCGGAGGTTTTTTCCAGCGTTACAATGGTTCCCAGTAAATTTTTGGTTCCCTCTTTGGTGTTCAATAACGTAAATACGTTTTCACCAATTCCGGTTCCTACTTTGCCCGCATGAGTTCGCCCATAACCTAAAGCAATACCAATGGTTCCTTCGGTTTGTCCGGGTTGAATTAATACGGGAAGCTTGATGTTTTTATTAATGACAACCACATCTTCCTGCTTTAACCCTTTGCTTTTAGCAAATGAAGGTGAAACGGTAACGTAATTGTCCCAGGTAGCCGTGCTAACAGGATCAGGCATTTCTTGTAACCAGGGATTGTTGGAATATTTTCCTGTTCCCATGGATATTTTCTCGTATAGCGCGAGTTCTAATCCTGAAGCGGCGGGTTTGGCAGCTTTTAATTCAACAGCATTAAATGCAGGTTGGTCGCTTGTTTCGGTAGCAACAGTATAGACACCGTCCTGTTTACATTTAAACCAAAACTTATCAAAACCCGAAAAGGTTTGTTGATTGGCAAAAAGTGTGTTTTTCCAGTTTTCTTCAAGGTAGTCGGAATATTTCTTGTCGTTCCCCATCCAGGTCAACAAACTTTCCTGAAACTGTCTGGTATCGAAAATTGTATTGATGGCAGGCTGCATGATACTGAATGAACCTTGAACCGGTTCGGCATCATCCCACGACTCCAGATAATTGTTATCGGGGCAAACGAAATCGCATGCTGCGGCAGTTTCGTCCAGGGTGGTTGCAAACGAAACTTTTAAAGAAAGTTTGCTAAGCGTTTTGGTAAGCTGGTCTTTATGAGCACAATCGTATAAAGGGTTCACGTTGTAAAACAGGATACCACCGGCTTTTCCTGATTTAATCGACTCCATAGCCTGTTTCATATCACTTTCGATACCCTGTTTTAAATTAACGGGGGTATTCAGGTCGATGGTTTTACCGTAGTTATCAAGCAGGTTGTTAATGGCATTGACAATAAGTTGAACCTGTAGATTGTTGGTTCCTGAAACAACAAGAGACTTGCCCTTCGCATTTAAAAGATCTTTGGCAACCTTTTTAACATCGGTTTTTACTGCCGGTGCATTATAAACCGTTTTGCCTGACAGCGCATTGTAAAGATTCAGCAATACCGCTGTTTCCTCGGAGGGTTTAATTTGATAACGGTAATCGGCGTTGGAGCCGGTGAGCGACATGTTGGTTTCAAATTGATAAAGCCGCGACATCTTTTTCTGTCCCTCTTTTAACTTGCGTGTTTTGGCAAATTGTTTCGAGAAAGTTACCGGCATAAGCCAGGTGCCTAGAAAGTCGGCATTGAAACCCACCATTACCTCGGCATTTTCAAAATGATAAGAAGGAATGACAGCTGTTCCAAAATTTGTTTCGTTAGCCTTACGCATAGCTGACATCGGCAAGGTGTCGGCCTGAACCCATTTTACGTTGGGGTAGGCTTCAACAAATTCGCCAATTAACTTTTTGGTTGTAGGGCTAATGATGGTTGAGGTCATTAAGATAACCTCCTTACCTTCGGTTTTTAACGATTCAAGTATGGTTTTAATCTCTTTGTCAACTGTTTTCCAGTCTGATTCCTGGCCGCCTTTTAAAGGATTTTTCAACCTTGCATCATCGTACAGGTTAAGTACTGAAGCCTGTACTCTGGCTGTGGTTCCGCGTTGCGAAATAGGGGAGAGGTCGTTTCCTTCAATTTTAATTGGGCGGCCTTCACGGGTTTTCACCAGAATACTGCAATACTCATCACCATCGTAAAAGGTAGAGGCATAATAATTAGGAACGCCGGGGGTAAGCTCCTCCGGGCGGGTTAACAAGGGGATGGCTTTACGAACAGGCATTTGACAACCAGACACCAGCGCCAC